>JAEWJG010000165.1 GCA_023386675.1 Actinomycetes bacterium | reverse complement strand
GCGCCGGCCTCAACAGCGGCGGGCTCGTCCGCACCGGATCCGACGATGTCCGTGCCAGACCCGGCGATGTCCGCATCGGACCCCGCCACATCCGCGCCGGACGCCGCCACGTCCGCACCAGACCCGGCGTCGTCCGCGACGTCCGCGACGTCCGCGACGTCCGCGACGTCCGCGGCGCCGGGAGCGGTCTCCGCCGGCACCCGCGCCTCGCCGGACAAATCCGGAATGTCCGACCCAGCAGCGTCGGCGGGCGGCACTTCGGTCGATGCGGCCGCTTCGGCCTGAGCCGGTGAAACCTCTTCAGGGCGCTGCGCCGGCTGCTGCACCGACGGGTCCTGGTCCTGCTGCATGTCGCCCCCGACTGCGTGCCCCGCACTCCGGCGGGGATCTATCCGAGTCTACGTTCGCGGCGGGGATCGTGCCGACCAGCGTCACTGCACAAGATCCGAAGAGATGCCACCAATCAGGCGTTTTCTACTCCGTCAACAGTGGCTACGGCAATGAGATCTATACGACAGCCCGGGCATGCAACCCCACCGCTGGGGAGACATGCCCGGGATGCCGGAATCGTCACTTCTTCGTGGAGGGTTTCGCGGAGGGCGAGCCGCTCGCCGCCGGCTTGGGGGCGTTCTCCGCGGCCCAGTCGGCCATCTTGTCGGTGCGGATCGCGGTGTGCAGCGCCTCGGCCTTGGTCGCGTTCGGCACGACGACGTCCTCGCCGTTGATCTTCTTGCTGCCGTCGTTGGGGCTGACCAGGAACGTCAGGTCGTCGCTGCGCAGGTTGCGGAACTGCAGCGCCATGTCGGCGAGCGAGAAGTCCTTGTCGACGGTCATCGCCTTGGTGATCGCCTTGAGGAACGAGTTGAGCTTGGCCGGGTTGCTGACGGTGCCTGAGCTGACGGCCTTGTCGAGGATGGCCTTCATCATCTGCTGCTGGTGGCGCATCCGGGCGAAGTCGCCGTCGGGGAACTGGTACCGCTGCCGGGCGTAGTCGAGGGCCTCGTCGCCGTTGAGGTGGTTCATGCCCTTCTTGAACTTGCGCTTCGGCGGGTGGATGGAGGTGATGTCCGCCTCGATGTTCATGTCGATGCCGCCGAGGGCGTCGATGACCTGCTTGAAGCCGCCGAAGTCGATGAGCAGCACGTGGGCCATGCGCACGTTGCTGTACTTCTCGATCGTCTGCACGGTCAGCGGGGTGCCGCCCCACGAGAACGACGCGTTGAGCTTGGCCTTGGTGTCGCCGTACGGCGTCGTCTTGCTCTTGGGGATGTAGACGTACAGGTCGCGGGGCATGGAGACCAGGTACGCCTTGTCGTGGCTGGACGGGATGTGCAGCATGATCATGGTGTCGGTGCGCCACTCACCGGCTTTGCCCTTGTTGTCGGGGTCGCGGGAGTCGCTGCCGAGCAGCAGCATGTTGAGCGCGCCGTCGGCGACCTTCGCGGGCCGGCCGCCGGTGATCTCGCCGAACGGGTCGTCGCGCTGCAGGCCGGCGTCGACGTACCGGTAGTAGCTGTAGGCGCCGACGCCGGCGAGGAGCGCCAGGACGACGATCGCGGCGCCGGCGACGAGGGCGATGCGGCCCCAGCGGGGGCGGATCTTCCTACGGCCGGGGTATTCGTTGCCGCCGGGTCGGCGGGGCGGCATGACGCCGCCACCACCACCGCCGGAGGAGGCGGTGGCCTTGCCGTAGACGCCTCGCGTCGCCGGGCTGGTCGGAGTGGCGGCGCCGGAGACGCGCGCGCGAGCTCCCGCACTGGGCGGGAGGGCGTTGGGCACCGAGGCGCGACCCGACGAGCCGTTGGATGCAGGCGTGGTGGACATGAAACCCACGATACGAACCCATCGCCGCTACGCCACGTAACCCGGACGGGCGCGGCACGAAGCCGGGAGAGTCACCGGGAGCGGAAGTACTCCAGGGTCCGGCGCAGCCCTTCCTCGGGTCCGATGGTCGGCTCGTATCCAAGCAGCTCACGGGCCTTGCCGAGGTCGGGGCGGCGGCGCTCGGGGTCGTCGGCGGTGCGGGGCAGCAGCGACACCGTGGAGGTGCTGTCGGATAGCCGCACGATGGTGTCGGCGAGCTCGAGCATGCTCATCTCGTGCTCGGTGCCGCAGTTGATCGGGCCGGTCTCGCCGGAGTCGAGCAGGAGCAGGATGCCGCGGACGAGGTCCGACACGTGGCAGATGGACCTGGTCTGGGTGCCGGAGCCGTGCACCGTGATCGGCTCGCCCCGCAGCGCCTGGGAGATGAACGTGGGGATGGCGCGGCCGTCGTCGGGGCGCATGCGCTCGCCGTAGGTGTTGAAGATCCGCACGATGCCGACGTCGGCGCCGCGGCCCCGGTGGTAGCCCATGGTGGCCGCCTCGGAGAAGCGTTTCGCCTCGTCGTAGACGCTGCGGATGCCGATCGGGTTGACGTTGCCCCAGTAGGTCTCCGGCTGCGGGTGGACGAGCGGGTCGCCGTAGGCCTCGGAGGTGGAGGCCATGATGAAGCGGGCGCCGTCGATGACGGTCCGCTCCAGCAGCTGGAGGGTGGCGATGGAGCCGACCCGGAGGATCTCGACGGGCAGCAGCGCGAAGTCGGTGGGGCTGGCCGGCGACGCGAAGTGCATGATCGCGTCGAACCTGGCGGCGAGGGCCTCGGCGGCCGGCAGCGGCTCGCTGACGTCGGCCTCGACGAGCGTGAATCGAGGGTGGTCGACGAGGTGCGCGAGGTTGTCCTTACTGCCCGTGACGAAGTTGTCGACCACGACAACCTGCGCACCGCGGGCGATCAGGGCATCGGCGAGGTGAGACCCGACGAATCCGGCACCACCGGTGAGCAGGATCCGGTGTCCCTCGCCGTAACGCTGCGCAACAACGACCATAGGACCAGCCTAGCGGCAGTGGGCCCGGGGCCGGGGGGGGCGGGGGCCCCGCCCCCCCCCCCAAAC
>JAEWJG010000081.1 GCA_023386675.1 Actinomycetes bacterium | reverse complement strand
CGGGCCGGGGGGGGGGGGGGGCGCCCGGGGCGCGGGCGTGGCGCGCGGCCACGACGAGGGCGCGGCCGAAGCCGCGCGAGGACCCTGTGATGAACCATGTCTGTTCCATGGACTTAATGAAACACCGTTTCAGTAAATAATGCAACTCTGTTGCGCTAAACTGGAAGGCATGAACTCCGTCGACACGTTCCAGCGCGCCCGCTCGGCCGAGGCGAAGGCCGCTCGCGAGCAGGCCATCCTCGACGCCGCCCGGGCCCTCGCCTCCGAGCGCGGCATCCGCGAGATCACCCTCACGGACATCGCGGACGCGGTCGGGATGCACAAGTCGGCGATGCTCCGCTACTTCGAGACGCGCGAGGAGATCTTCCTGCGCCTGACCGCCGACGGCTGGCGCGAATGGACCCCCGCCCTGTGCGAACGCGTGCGTGCCGCATCCACTCCCTCCGGAGTCGCCGCCGCCTTCGCCGCCACGCTCGCCGCACGCGGGCCGTTCTGCGATCTCCTCGCGCAGGCGCCGCTCAACCTCGAGCGCAACGTGTCCGTGGAGGCGGTCCGCGCCTTCAAGCTGACCACCGGCGAGAACCTCGCCCGCATCGCTGAGGCCGTCCGGGAGGCGCTGCCGGCACTGTCGGACACGGCCGCCCGCGACCTCGTCGCCGCCGCGACCTCGCTGGCCGGCACGTTCTGGCAGGTCTCCACGCCTCCGCCCCGGATCGCGGAGCTGTATCGCACCGACCCCCGCCTCGGGCACGCGCTCGTCGACCTCGAGCCTCGGCTGCGCCGCATCCTCACCGCCTACCTGACCGGCGCCCTGGCGGGCTGAACGGCGGGCGCCGCCGGGCGTACGGTGTCGCCGTGACCGACGCCTCCACCGCCTCCCCGTCGACAGCCGACCGCACCGCGCAGTCCGGTCGCGTCCCCGCCTTCGCCGTCTGCATCGCGGTCGGCGCGCTGACGATCCTCGACCTGTCCGGCGTCAACGTCGCGCTGCCGTCCATCCAGCGCTCGCTCCAGGCCGACTCGACCCAGCTGCAGCTCATCGTCGCCGGCTACGCGCTCGCGTTCGGGCTCACGCTCATCCCCTCGGGGCGGCTGGGCGACACGCGTTCGCGCAAGGCGATGTTCGTCATCGGGCTGATCGGGTTCAGCCTGGCCAGCGCCCTGTGCGCACTGGCTCCGGGGATCGTGTGGCTCACCGTCACACGCTTCCTCCAGGGAGCCGCCGCCGGCGTCCAGATGCCGCAGGTGCTCGGGATGATCCAGCAGCTCTACCGCGGAGAGGAGCGCGGGCGCGCGTTCGGCGTCTTCGGCGCGATGGTCGGCATCGCGACGGCGATCGGCCCGACGCTCGCCGGAACGCTGATCGCCCTCGGCGGGGCGACGGAGGGCTGGCGGCTGCTGTTCTGGTTCAACGTGCCGTGCGGGGCGATCGCCCTCTTCTTCGCGCTGAAGTACCTGCCCAAGCGACAGGACAAGAGTCAGGAGGGGACGCAGCTCGACCCGATCGGCCTGGCGCTGCTCGCGGTCGCGATCCTCGGGCTGATGCTGCCGTTCCTCCTCACCACCGGCTCGTCCAGCGACGACCCGAAGCGCTGGCTCTGGCTGATCGCGTTCGTCGTGGGGGGCGCGGCCTTCCTGCTCTGGGAGCGGGCGTATCGCCGGCGCGGGCTCTCGCCGATCGTGCATCTCGAACTGTTCCGGATCGCTTCGTACCGCAACGGGCTGCTGATCGCGGCGGTCTACTTCGCGGGCCTGCCGGCGAGTTTCCTCGTGACCACCCTCTACCTCCAGGAGGGACTGCACGCCCAGCCGCTCGCCGCGGGCCTGGTCAGCGTGCCCTTCGCCCTCGGCGCCGCCGTCTCCGCGTTCGTCGGCGGGCGCCTGGTCCAGCGGTTCGGGCGCGCCCTGGTGGTGACGGGCCTCGTCATCGTGATCGCCGGCATCGGCGCACTGCTGGCGTCCGCGACCCTTGCTCCGCCGTCGACGGCGGCGTGGTTCATGGCCGGGTCGACCCTGATCGGCGGCATCGGCGGCGGGTTCGTCATCTCGCCGAACCAGACGCTGACGCTGTCCGAGATCCCGCCGGACGAAGGCAGCGCGGCCGGGTCGATCGCCCAGCTCGGGCAGCGCATCGGAACGGCCGTCGGCATCGCCCTGGTGACCGCGGTGTTCTTCGCCACCGTGCCCGGCGGAGGGTCGCATCCCGTCGCGCAGTACCACGACGCCGTCCGCAGCGGCTACCTGATGACCCTCGGACTGCTGGCGGTCGCGCTCATCGTCGGGCTGGTGGACCTGCGGGAGCGGCACAAGGCCGGCAAGCGCGGCGTCTGAGGCGCGGCTGGCGCGTCACTCCCGGGGATGCCGTCCCGTGCGCCATAGCCTGTGCGTATTCAGCCGCACGGGATGGGGGTCCGATGCTCACGCAGACCGCGCGCCGCCGCGCGCCTCTCCTCGCCCGCGCGGCCGCAGGCGTGCTGCTGCTCGCGGCGCTCTCGGGATGCGCCGGCAAGTTCGGCAACGCGCCCGCCGCGCTTCCCGACGACGCTCCGCTGACCGCGACGCCGCTCGCGACGGCGAGCCAGGCTCCGACCGTCACGCCGACCCCCAG
>JAEWJG010000313.1 GCA_023386675.1 Actinomycetes bacterium | reverse complement strand
GGCGACGACCCCGACGCCGACCTCGTCATCGTCACCCGCCAGGCGCCGGAGCAGGTCGTGCGAGCCGCCGCAGCGCGCCCCATCCCGCTGCTCGCCTGGGCGCACCTCGTCCCGCTCGGGCTGGCGTCCGCGTCCTCCGTGCCGCTGTCGGTGGACCGCGTCCACATCTCCGATGCTGCGCATCCCGCCGCCGCCGGGCTCGAGGGCGAGGTCGTCGTCTACCGCGGCCGGTCGAAGCTGACCGTCGGGGACCTGCCGGACGAGGCCGCGGTCGTCGCGCGCGAGCCGGAGTCGGGCCGCGGCGTGATCGGTCTCACACCCGCCGGCGCCCGGCTGGCGGACGGCAGCATCGCCCCGGCGGCCCGCGCGACCTTCTTCCTCTCGGCCGACGGTTTCGCGCCGTGGCTGGTGACTCCCGAGGCGCGCTCCCTGCTGCTCGCCACCGTGCGAGACCTGCTCGGCTGACTCCGGCGCGGGCGGACCCGGCGGGAGACGGACCGGGGGCGGCCTAGAGTTATGCATGTAATGGCTGAGCTTCCTCCCGCATCCCTGTCCGACCAGCCCGAGCCCGTCGTCGTCACCAGCGACCCCGGCATCGGCGCGCCCCGGTTCGCCCGCGACGACGTCGTGCTGCGCAAAGGTCTCTTCACGCTGGTCAGCAGCCCGTTCACGCCGCGGGAGTCGATGATCGAGGACCTGGTCGCCGTGCGCGACGCCCTCGACGCCGCCGGGCTGGAGTACCTGCTCGTCCGCGACGACGACAACCGCCTGATCGTCGCGCTGGACCGCCGCAACCGCAAGCAGGCCGCGGCAGCGCTCGCCTCCGCCTTCGCCGATGAGCCCTTCTACGCGCGCAGCGTCGACCCCGAGAAGGGCACCGAGGGCGACGACCTGCTCATCGCCGACGGCCGGCTCGCGCGCCGCAAGGCCGACATCCTGCGCATCTACCGGCCGCGGCTGGAGCCGATCGGGCGCCTCCGCTACGGCGCCGACACCGCGTTCCAGCTGGAGTTCTGGAGGTTCGGCGACGACGAGATCACCGCGCCCTGCCCGAACGCGCTGATGCGCCCGCGCTTGCCGCGTAGCGAGGCGGTCGAGGCCGAGGTCGAGCTCTACGGGCACCGCTGGCGCACCCTTCAGCACATGTTCGATCCGCTGTCGAGCGACGTCGCCTTCGACATCGACATCGTGTTCTCGTGGGTGGACGGCTCCGACACCGAGTTCCAGCGCCGCCGCGCCGCGCGGATGGCCTCGTACGTGGTCGGGGAGGGCGACGACAACGAGGCGCGCTTCCGCCAGATCGACGAGCTCAAGTACGCGCTGCGCAGCGTCCATATGTTCGCGCCGTGGATCCGCAACATCTACATCGCGACCGACTCGCCGGTGCCGGCGTGGCTGGATGCCGAGCACCCGCGCATCCACATCATGCGGAGCGAGGACTTCTTCTCCGACCAGTCCGGCCTGCCGACGCACAACTCGCACGCCGTCGAAAGCCAGCTGCACCACATCCCGGGGCTGTCGGAGCACTTCCTGTATTCGAACGACGACATGTTCATCGGGCGCCCGCTCTCGCCCGACGTCTTCTTCTCGCCGGGCGGCATCACGAAGTTCGTGGAGGCCGGCACACGCATCGGCCTCGGCGAGACCGACCCGGCGCGCAGCGGCTTCGAGAACGCCGCGCGCGTCAACCGCCGCCTGCTCTGGGAGCGGTTCGGCGCGGTCACGACGCGGCACCTGGAGCACTGCGCGGCGCCGCTGCGCATCGGCGTGCTGCGCGAGATGGAGCGGGAGTTCGCCGAGGACTTCCGCCGCACCGCGACCAGCCCGTTCCGCTCGGCGACCGACATCTCGGTGACGAACTCGCTGTACCACTACTACGCGCTGATGATCGGCCGCGCGGTGACGCAGAAGCAGGCGAAGGTGCTCTACATCGAGACGACGCTGCGCCAGGCGCCGGACATGATGCGCCGCCTGCTCAAGAAGCGCGACCAGGACATGTTCTGCCTCAACGACGGCTCGAAGCCCGAGATCGACCCGGAAGAGCGCACGCGCTACGTGACCGACTTCCTCGAGCGCTACTTCCCGTTCCCGGCCCCCTGGGAGCGGCCCGCCTCCTGAGGCGGTTCGCCAGGGTCAGGCGAGGATGCGGATGGGCTCCGTCGGGGCGTCGCGGCGGGCCGGCGGGATGCGGATGCCGTCGGCGGCCAGTCGGCGGGCCGACTCCTCCGCATCCACGTAGTCGAGCGCCGGGTACTGGCCGAGCGGGACGACCGAGTGCAGCACCGTGTTCGGGTACACATGCACGAGGTTGAAGGCCGCGGCGCCATCGCGGCCGCGCGTCCCTCCCACCGGCACGTTGAGGTCCTGCGTGTAGCAGCTGGCCGAAGCGACCGACACCGGGATTCCGGCGAACATCGCCGTCGAGGAGTAGTGCAGGTGCCCGGCGAGGATGCTGCGCACGTCGCTGCCCTCCAGCACCTCGCGCAGCTGCGACTGGTCGCGCAACTCCACCGACACCGCCAGGTCGAGCACGCTCGGGATGGGCGGGTGATGCATCGCGAGGATGGTGCCCTCGGGCGCGGTGGTCGCCAGCTCGGCCGCCAGCCAGTCGAGCTGCGACTCGCTCACGTCGCCGTAGTGGTGGCCGGGGACGGTCGAGTCGAGCACGATCACGCGCAGGCCGCCGATCCAGTACACGTCGTCGATCGGGGACACGTCGCCCAGCTCGTCGAGCAGGCCCTGCCGGAACGACGCCCGGTCGTCGTGGTTGCCCATCACCCAGATGACGCGGGCGCCCATGCGCTCTGCCGCCGGGTCGACCAGGGCGCGCAGCCGCGCGTATGCGTCGGGCTGGCCGCGATCGGCCAGGTCGCCCGTGAACACGATGGCTTCCGGCCGGCCGCCTGAGGCCTCCACCTCGGCCAGGAGGGCCCGCAGGTGCTGCTCGCTGTCGACGCTGCCGTAGAGACGTTCGCCTCCCGCCAGCAGGTGGGTGTCGCTGATGTGCAGGAGGAAGTGGTCCGGCCGCGGGTACTCCGCGATTCGCGTCTTCACGGGGCTATCACACCATCCCGATCTGAACGCGTCGTGAACGCGCGCGGTGTGCCGCCTGGATCGGCGGCTGCCGCGTTCCACGCTTCCACGTGCACCGGGATGCCGGGCGTCGCCCTCAGTCGGCGCGACTCCCCGGGCAGCAGCGGACGCGGATCGCCGCCCGCCGACAGGATGTCCGGGGCTCCGACCGGGCGCGCATCCACCACCCGGACGGTCAGCGCCGCGACGCCGCCGATGTTGCGTACGAGCACCGTTCCGTCTACGTCGCGCGAGACCGACAGGACCGGCGCGGGCACGTCGAACAGCGCGGCGAAATCGTCGGTCGCCGTCGCGATCATCCGTTCGAGATCGATCACGGCGTCAGCATCCCGCCATTCGGCCTCCCAGAGAAAGACACCGTCCAGGTCGCTGACCGGCACCTCCAGGCTGCCGACCGGTACCGGGTCACCGACGGCCGCGGCGACGAGCTCCTGCTCGGCCACCACCGTGCCGTCCAGCGCACGGGCGCGCAGCACCACCGTCGAGCCCAACGGCACCGGGTCCTCCGCCCACAGCCACGCCTCGACGGTGGCCGCCTGCTCGCCGGCCCACACGGCCCGCGACACCGTCAGCGTCACCCGGCGGCGCTCGAACGCGCGCGCCACCGCGAAGAACGCGGGCTTCGGATCACCGCGGAAGTCCACCGCCGCCGTGCACCACGCGTTCGGGAAGCTCTCGTTCAGCTGCCACGGCAGCACGATGCTGCAGCGCGGCGAGCGCCGCCGATCCGCCTCCACCGCGTACTGCAGACCGGTCGCCTGCAGGAG
>JAEWJG010000296.1 GCA_023386675.1 Actinomycetes bacterium | reverse complement strand
CACACGGACCAGCCGCACCGCGCCCGGGCCGGGTTCGTGCGGCTCGGCGAGACCGTCGAGGACGTGGTGACCGAGCCGGTCAGCACAGCGACCGCCCTGGACTACGCCAAGCGGATGGCGCCGGTGATCGACGCAGGCGCTCTCGTCGCCGATGCGAGCGACCTGCCGCGTTCGATCTCGCTCGTCACCCTGCTCGGGCACGAGCTGGCCGAATCGTCGAGTGCGGTGGTCGACCGCTGGCGGCAGAACGCGTCCATCCACGACCGGTCGTCGGCCGCGCGTCCTGCCCGCCGACGCCCCGGCACGCTGCGGGCCACCATCGGGTCGGCCGGCGTCGACGCCATGCACCTCGACCTGCGCACGCAGGGCCCGCACGCCCTCGTCGGCGGCACGACCGGCGCGGGCAAGAGCGAGTTCCTGCAGGCGTGGGTGCTCGGGATGGCCGCCGAGTACAGCCCCGACCGGGTCACGTTCCTGTTCGTGGACTACAATGGCGGCTCGGCGTTCGCGGACTGCGTCAGCCTCCCGCACTGCGTCGGTCTGGTCACCGACCTCAGCCCGCACCTCGTCCGCCGGGCTCTCACCAGCCTCCGCGCCGAGCTGCACCACCGCGAGCACCTGCTCAACCGCAAGAAGGCCAAGGACCTGCTGGAGCTCGAGAAGCGCGGCGATCCGGACAGCCCGCCCGCGCTCGTCCTCGTCATCGACGAGTTCGCCGCCCTGGTCGGTGAGGTGCCGGAGTTCGTGGACGGCGTGGTCGACATCGCCCAGCGCGGGCGATCGCTCGGCATCCACCTGATCATGGCGACGCAGCGCCCGGCCGGCGTCATCAAGGACAACCTGCGGGCGAACACGAACCTCCGCATCGCGCTGCGCATGGCCGACGAGTCGGACAGCCAGGACGTCGTGGGCGTGGTGGACGCGGCCCACTTCGATCCGGGCATCCCGGGCCGCGGCATGGCGAAGACCGGCCCCGGGCGCCTGGCGCAGTTCCAGTCCGCCTACGCGGGCGGCTGGACCACGCGTGAACCGGAACGCGCCGGTGTCGAGGTCGCCGAGCTGCGGTTCGGCGGCGAGGTGCGCTGGGAGGAGGAGCGCGCTCTCGAGGAGCCCGAGCGCGACCTCGGGCCGACCGACCAGCAGCGGCTGGTCGCGTCCATCGTGCGCGCTCAGGCCGCCGCGCACATCCCCGCTCCCCGGCGGCCCTGGCTGGACGAGCTGGCCGCCGCCTACGACCTCGGCCTGCTGCGGCAGCGCACGGATGCAGAGCTGCTGCTCGGCGTCGCGGACATCCCGGACCGGCAGGAGCAGCGTCCGGTGTACTTCCAGCCGGATGTGGACGGTAACCTCGCGGTCTTCGGCACCGGCGGGTCGGGTAAGTCCACCGTGCTGCGCACTCTGGCCTCCGCCGCCGCGATCACGCCGCGCGGCGGCCCCGTGCACGTGTACGCCCTCGACTTCGGCGCGGGCAGCCTGCGGATGCTCGAGAAGCTGCCGCACGTCGGCTCCGTGATCGCGGGAGACGACCCGGAACGGATCATCCGCCTGTTCCGGATGCTGAAGGAGACGCTCGAGGATCGCGGCCCGCGCTTCGCCGAGGCGAACGCGTCGAACATCACCGAGTACCGGTCGCTGACCGGGCGCCACGACGAGCCGCGCATCCTGCTGCTGGTGGACGGGTTCCCCGCCTTCCGCGAGGACTTCGAGATCCCGGCCGGACGGTCGCAGTGGTACGACGTGTTCCGCGACCTCCTCGCCGACGGCCGGCGGCTGGGCATGCACGTCGCGCTGACCGGTGACCGCGCGGGCGCCGTCCCGACCGCTATCGGCTCGCTGGTGCAGCGCCGTGTCGTGCTGCGGCTCGCGGACGACGGCTACGGGATGCTCGACGTGCCGAGCGACATCCTGTCGCCGGCATCCCCTCCCGGCCGTGCGATCGTCGATGGCTACGAGACGCAGGTCGCCGTGCTCGGAGGCTCGCGCGCCGTGGCCGACCAGTCGGAGGCGATCCGCCGGCTGGCCGAGGCGATGGAGCGCGCGGGTATCGTTCCGGCGCCCGCCGTCGGCTCCATGCCGAAGGAGCTCGCACCTGCGTCGCTGCCGGACAGCGTCGACGGCCGGCCCGTGCTCGGCATCGGAGACGTGGACCTCGGACCGCTCGGGTTCGAGCCGTCTGGGACGCTGCTCGTCGCCGGTCCGCCCGCGAGCGGGCGCACGACCGCGCTGGCGGCGATCGCCGACGCCGTCGCACGCTTCGACGCGGACACGCGCCTGTACTACGTGGGCAGCGCTCGGTCACCGCTCGCGGGCTCTGGCCTGTGGACCGACCGTGCACTGACCCCGGCCGAGGCCGCGGAGCTGGCGAACGACCTCGCCGTCGCGCTCGCCGATCCCGACACCGAGGGCCGGATCGCGGTGTTCGTCGAGGCGATCGGCGACTTCCTGCAGACGCCCGCCGACTCGGCGCTGGTGGAGCTGATCCGTGCGGTGCGGCGCAGCGACCACCTCCTGGTCGCCGAGGCGGAGACCAGCGCATGGGGCTCGTCGTGGCCGCTGCTCGGCGAGGTCAAGAACGGCCGGCGCGGCCTGCTGCTGCAGCCGGACTCGATCGAGGGCGACCTGCTGCTGAAGACGCCGCTGCCGCGGCTGAACCGGTCGGAGTTCCCTCCCGGTCGTGGGGTGTTCATCCAGAAGGGCGGCTTCACGCGCGTCCAGGTGCCGCTGGTGGATGCCTCCCTCCCGGCGCGCGTCCGCGTCTAGCGGCCGTCACTCCTCCTCGTCGCGCTCCCACGGCCAGCGCGGGCGCCCCCGCTGCCGGAACCGGCCGACGAGGACGAGCTGGTACAGCAGCGTGACGAGGAACGCGGCGATGCCGGCGGTGATCGCGGGCCAGCGCAGCAGTTGCGCGAACGCGAACAGGAAGTAGTGCAACGGGTCGTCCGGATGCGCGAATGCGCCCGCGATCCCGCCCGCGGCGATGAAGACCGCGTAGGACGCCACACCCACCCCGAGCGCGACGCCCGGGGACACGCGCTGGCGGTCGGCCGGGACGCGGGTGCCGAGCACGATGAGGAAGACGAGCAGCATCAGCGCCGCCGCGATCACCATGATCGGCCCGAGCAGCGGACCGGCCGCCGGGTCGTCGATGGGATCGCTGTCGGTGGCGAGCGCGATCAGCCCGAACGCGGCGACCAGCAGCGCGAGGTAGAGCCCGGTCGCGAAGAACGCGACAACGACGGCGTACGTACGCTCGTCACGCATGGATCACCTGCCGGTCAGTACCCCTGCTGCGCGTACGCGGCGGCGGCCTGGTTCTGGGCGTCGGCGACCTGCTGCTCGTAGTCGGCCTGCGCCTCCGCGTTGCGCGCCTTCAGCTTGCGGCCGCGGGCGGCGAGCCAGGCGCCGGTCCAGATCGAGACCTCGCGGGCGATGACGCCGGCGAGAACTGCGAACGGGTTCACCCACGCGCTGCGGAGCAGGACGTTGATCTCGCTCGGCGTGCGGAGCCAGTACTGCGCATCCACCAGGTTGGCGCCGATGTAGACGAAGTAGACGAACACCGCGACGAACAGGCCGCCGAGGATGTACGCCCACCAGCGGGCGCGGTTCAGGATCTGGATGAGCACCACCATCCCGATGAAGAACGCGAGCACGGGCGCCCACCCGCGGAGCCCCGCGGCCGGGCCGCCGGTGAAGAACTGGACGAGAGCGGGCACGAACTCGTCGCTCGGCGTGAGCAGGGAGCCGACGATGAGCACCGCCGCCGCCCAGAGGAGCGCGAAGACGACGGTCCCAACGAGCGCGATGAGGATGCCGACCCCGCGGTTGCTCTTCTTCTTCGGCGCCTCGGGACGCGCGAGGTAGATCGGCGAGACCGGCTGGGGAGCCTGCGCGGTCGCGGGGACGGCGGCGGCGCCGGTCGCGCCGGCCGTGGTCGCCCCGCCCGCTGGGGC
>JAEWJG010000262.1 GCA_023386675.1 Actinomycetes bacterium | reverse complement strand
CGCCGACACCGCGCGGAACGCCGTCGCGAACCGGCAGCCGAGCGCGGCGGCCGCATCCGCCTCCAAGCCGGCCGGCAGGCGGACCAGGTTGGTGTCTGCGGCGCGCACCGCGACGAGCTCGGCGTGCGAGCCCCAGTGCGTGAACCCGGGCTGCGTCTGTTTCGGGCACACCTGCGCGGCGCCCACGCGGCACCACTCGCACGCTCCGCAGCCGTTGACGAACGGCGCGGTCACCCGGTCGCCGGGGCGCCAGCGGGTGACGCCCGCGCCGACCGCCTCCACTACGCCCGCGAACTCGTGGCCCGGGACATGCGGCAGCGCGACGGTGTCGTCGTGCCCGACCCACGCGTGCCAGTCGCTGCGGCACAGGCCCGACGCCTCGACGCGGATGACGGCGCCGCCGTCGGGGACCGCCGGGTCGGGCAGGTCGGCGACCGTCACCGGTCCGCCGAAGCGCTCGTAGTACAGGGCCTTCACGCGTCCTCCTCGCTCAGCATCCGGACGGCCGGCAGATCGGCGTCCGCCCAGTCCATCCGCGGCAGGTCCGCCGTCGCGACCCACCGCAGCTCGTCGTGGTCGGTGCTGTCCGTAGGCTCGGGGCCGTCGAGCGTGCAGTCGTAGCAGGCCAGGTCGATCGCCCGGTCCGGCCGTGCGGTCACCGTCCGGTCGAGCAGCGTGCCGACGTGGATGCGGGCGCCCAGCTCCTCGCCGATCTCGCGCGCGAGCGCCGCCTCCGGCGACTCTCCGGCCTCGACCTTGCCGCCCGGGAACTCCCAACGCCCCGCGGCGTCCTTCCCCGGTGCGCGCCGGCAGGCGAGCACGCGCGTGCCGTCCGCCGAGCGGATGACCGCTGCGACGACGACCAGGGGCTGCATCCCTCCATCCTGCCCTGCGGCGCGCATCGTCGGAGAACACGGCCGAAATCTCCGACGGATGGCGGTGCGGCGGGAGATTCGGACGGTGTGCGCCCGAATCTCCGACGCAGGCCGCGCGACGCTCTAGCATCCAGGTATGTCGCAGAGCGCGCCCGCGCGGCGCCCGATGGTCGTGGTGGGATTCGTCGCGAGCCTCGTCGCCCAGCTGGCGATGATCGTCGTCGGCGTCTGGCTGGTCGTGCTATCCGAGGACGACGTCACCACGCTCGAGCTGCTCTCCGCCTGGTGCGGACTCGGCACCGTCTACCTGCTCGTCACACTGTTCGTGCTCGGCCGCCTCTCGCAGCGCCCGGCCACCGGCGGTCGCCCGGCTCGCTGGGAGACCGGCCGTGTCGCGCGGCTGGTCTCGATGACCGCGACCATCCTCGCCAGCCTGATCGGGCTCGCCGCCGCCATCCAGGTGCTCGCGCTGCACAAGGACCCCGAGCTCGGCTCGCTGACCGACTTCGTCGGCGTGTGGTCGATGCTGCTGGCCTGGGGGTTCCTGCACTGGGGCTTCTCGCAGATCTACTACCAGCGCTACTACGCGGCGCCCTCGCCGATGCTGCGCTTCCCGCATCCTGACGACCAGCCGCCGGCCGACCCGCGCTTCGTCGACTTCGTGTACTTCGCCTTCACGCTCGGCACGACGTTCGCGGCGTCCGACGTGGAGGTGCTGAGCACCCGCATGAGGTGGACCGTCGTCTGGCACTCGGTGCTGAGCTTCTTCTTCAACGGGCTCATCATCGTGCTCGCGCTGAACACGATCATGGTCGCCGCCAAGTGATCACAGCAGCGTCTCGACGCCGATCCTCACCCGGTCGCCCAGCTCCACGCCCTCCGCTTTGCGCACCGCGCCCTTGATCGGGACGACATAGGTTCCGTCGGACTGCGGGAAGATGGACGTCGACCAGCGCGACCCGCCCAGCGTCACCGACACCTTCACCGAGTCGAACCCGGCGGGTGGATGCGGCTGCAGCCGGATCTCCTCCGACACCTCCAGCGGCACCCGGGCGAACACCCACAGCTCCCGCCGTGACGCCCAGCGGAACAGCTCTGCCTCGAACTCATAGCGGTAGCCGGCCATATCCGCCAAGCTACCGGAAGCGGCCGACATCGGCGCGGCCGGCGAGAGCGGAGGATCTGATATGTCCCCACGACCCGGATCGGTCACCTTCGTGGCCGTCCTCGCCTACATCAACGGCATCCTGAACATCATCGGCGGCGTCCTCGTCCTGTTCACCCGCAGCCAGATGGCGGGATCGAACGGCGGGACCCTGGCCGGGATCACGACGGCGGCCATCCTGTCGATCCTCCTGGGCATCATCGTCGTGATCGTCGCCCGCGGGCTGCTGCGCGGGAGTTCCGGCGCCCGCCTGGTCGTCACGATCGTCATGGTCATCGACATCTTGAACGGCGTGCTGATGCTGTTCACCTCGCAGCTCGTGAGCGGTGTCATCCAGATCCTCTGGTCGCTGCTCATCATCGTCCTGCTCTACACGCGCCGCGCGAACGAGTTCTTCGCCGGCCGCTGATCCGTCGGCGGTATCGGCCAGAATGGAGGGGGCGCGAGAGGTGCGCCACCCTGTTCGAGGAGTTCCATGCGCTGGCCGAAGTGGTTCCGCAGGAGCGTCGAGAAGACGACGCGCACGCGTCCGTTCGACGAGGACGCCCTGCCGACCCCCGCTGCGCCCACCCTCGAGCAGTCGGTGGAGGAGGGCATGCTCCTCGCGGAATACGCCACCCGCATGTCGGTGAAGAACCACATCGTGGTGGACACCATCCAGTACGGCAACTCGTACGATCCTGCGCTGCACGCCATGGAGGCGGCCGCCATGCTGCGCGAGCTGGCGTCCGAGCAGGGCGTCGCCGCCGGCCGCATCGAGGAGGAGCTGGAGGCCGCCGAGAAGCAGGGCGGCGACGCGATGCACCCGCACGACTACCGCCGGGTGGATGTGGACAACCTCCGGCTGCGGCGGGATGCGGCGGTCGAGCTGGCGCGCCGGTTGCGGGCGAAGGCCGACTCGGAGGAAGAGCTGCTGGCCCTCGTCGAGCGCGGCAGGAAGGACGCCTGGGACGAGGTCGGCCGGGCGATCGAGGCCGGGCTGGACGCGTTCTCCGGCGTCGAGGCGCTGAAGGCCGACTACGAGCGCGAGAAGCCGGCGCGGCTCAAGCTGCTCATCTGGCGCGATCTCGCCCGCCTCGAGGATCAGCGCACCGGTTACTGAGTCAGCCGCCGCGCAGGCTGACCGGCGGCACCAGGTCGCCGACCTCCGACCGCACCCACACATCGCCGGTCGCGCGCTTCTCCGCGCGCGTCGAGAAGCGGTAGAGGAACATCCGCGCGCGCACCGCCCGGGGCGCCTCGCCGCCGAACGGGTCGTACCGCAACAGCTTGAGGGTCGGCCGGTCGGCCTCCAGCAGCCGCAGCAGGAACACCTCGAACCACGGGGAGTCGCGCGACCCGAGCGCGAGGAACCACATCAGCCAGTCGAGCCGCAGGTGGTAGGGAGCGAACTGCCGCGGGACACGGTGCGGGTCGCCCGGCTTGCCCTTGAACCCGTACTCGCGCCACTCCGCATCCCGGTCATAGGGGTCGTCGGCGGTGCCCTCGACCACGACTTCGTACCGCTCCCTGGTCACGCTGCCGAACGCGCCGTACGCGTTGACCAGATGCCACCGGTTGAAGCTCGCGTTCATCAGCTGCCGGCGCGCGAACAGGTTCCGCAGGGGCGGCCAGCTCAGCCAGATGAGGAACAGCGTCGCGGCCACCACCACCACCGCGTACCAGAGCGGGACCGTGTCCGCGCCGAAGCCGCCGACCGGCGCCCCGCCGAGCAGCCATGACCAGACGCCGTCGCTGATCCCGGCGAACGCCAGCACGATGGTGATCCAGTTCAGCCATGCGAAGTTGCCGGTGAGCACCAGCCACAGCTGGGTGAGGATCATGATGACCGCGGCGACGCTCGCGACAGGCTGTGGCGCGAACAGGAACCACGGCACGACCAGCTGGGCGAAGTGGTTGCCCAGCACCTCCACCCGGTGCCACCACTTCGGCAGCAGGTGCGCGGTCCGGCTGAACGGGTTCGGCATCGGCTGCGTCTCGTGGTGGTAGTAAAGCGCGGTCAGATCGCGCCACACCCGGTCGCCGCGCATCTTGATCATCCCGGCGCCGAACTCCAGCCGGAACACCAGCCAGCGGATGAAAAACACGATGGTGATCGGCGGCGCCGTGTCCCACGCGCCGAGGAACGCGACGACGAAGCCCGCCTCGCACAACAGGCTCTCCCACCCGAACCCGTAGAACGTCTGCCCGATGTTCACGATCGAGAGGTAGAGGAACCACACGACCAGGAAGACGGGGACGAACACGTACGTCGGGGCGAGCTGCACGACGCCGGCGACGATCAGCGCCGACAGCACCGCGCCCGTCCACGCCACCACGCGCAGCACCCGGTCGGAGTACCGCCACCGGAACAGCGTCGGCTGCTTCTGTGCGTAGGGATGGCGCAGGAAGCGCCGCGCGGGCAGCAGGCCGTTGTCGCCGAGCAGCGCAGGGAACTGGTTGACCGCCGACACGAACGCGATGAGGTAGATCGCCGCGACACCCCGCTCCAGGATCTCGCGGGCGATCGTGTAGTCGCCGCCGGCCAGCCACCCGGTCAGCCACGCGGGGAACTCCATCCACACCACCTCGCCGTCGGATGCAGTTCACCGTACGCCGGGCCTTCCGGCGGCGCGAGGCCGCGTCAGAGCGCGACGGAGGCCGCGGGCTCCGCCGCGAACAGCTGCCCCGGGTACCGGAGCCCGGCGAAGTAGCGGTTGGTGTGCGCGACGATCTGCCGGGCGCTGATCTCGACGCCGTCCCACTCCGTGTCGGTCGTGGTGTGCGCGTCCGAGACGAGCGTGACGTCGAAGCCGCGGACCGCTGCGCTCTGCGCCGTGGTGCGGATGCAGTAGTCGGTCTGCGCGCCGGCGATGACGAGGCGGCCGACGTCGAGGCCCTCGAGCACCTCGTCCAGCTCGGTGTCCGCGAACGCGTCGCGGTAGTGCTTCAGGATGCGCGGCTCGCCCTGCGCCGGGACCAGGCCGTCGGCGAGCTCGAAGGCGGGGGTGCCCTCCTCCATCCCGTCCGACTCGTGCTGCACCCAGACGACCGGGGTGCCGGCGGTGCGGGCGCGGTCGACGAGTGCGGCGGAGCGCTCCAGTACGCCGTCGACGTCGATGCAGCCGGGCAGCACGCCCTTCTGCAGGTCGATCACGAGCAGGACGGAGGGGACGGTGTCGGTCACCCTCTCATCCTGTCAGCAACCGGACCGGGTGGCCGCAATCAGGCCGCGAGCTCCGCATCCAGCCGGATGGCCCGGTGGTCGGACGCGCCGGCCGGGAGGACGTCGACGTGCTCGATCTCGAAGCCGGTCGAGGTGACGAAGTCGAAGTAGCCGGAGAAGAACTTGTAGCGCAGGTAGGTCGGCTCGGTCGTGCGCTTCAGCGTGTAGCCGGAGGTCGTCAGGTGGCGCTCCAGCCCGCGGATGAACCACGGGTAGTTGAAGTCGCCGACCATGACCGCAGGAGTGTCGGGGGAGAGGGAGCGCATCCCGTCGTGGGCGGCCGCGATCTGCTTGCGGCGCAGCGAGTTGAGCGCGGTCAGCGGGGCGGCGTGGAAGGAGCCGACCAGCACGTCCTCGCCGTTGTCGCGGTCGCGCAGGTGGACGGCCAGCAGGCGCTCGTTCGCGGGCGCGAGGACGCGGTCGTGCAGCGACTTCTGCACGGCGAAGACCTGCGAGTGGAGGATCTCGTACCGGTCGTCGCGGACGTAGACCGCGAGTCCGAGCCGGTTGGCGCGCGTGGTGTCGGCCAGTTCGAGCTGGTCCAGGCGCTGCGGCAGCGCCTCGCTGTCGCACTCCTGCAGGCACAGCACATCGACCTTGTTGTCGCGCGCGATGGCGTCCAGCTCACCGCTGGCGGCGTGCTTGCGCAGGTTGTAACTGACGATCCTCAGGGGAATGCACCTCATCTCGAGATCACGTAGGAGGGCCGCACGGATGCGGCCCCTGGTGCCATTCTGTCCCACGCCGCCGTCCGCTCAAGCGGCGCGGCGACATCCCACAAGGAATTCACATCACGGTCACCGCCGGTTCGGGCTGTACGGTGGGTGCCATGGCAGGCGACGCGGTCATCCTCACGGTTCCCGGGCCCCACGGCGATCGGGAGGTGCGCATCTCCAGCCCCGGCCGGGTCATCTTCCCCGAGGCCGGCATCACCAAACTGGATCTCGCGAACTACCTCGTCGCTGTCGGCGACGCCTTCGTGCGCGCCAACGGCGACCGGCCGGTGTCGCTCCAGCGGTTCCCGGAGGGGATCGACGGCGAGCAGTTCTTCTCGAAGAACCCGCCGCGCGGCACCCCCGACTACGTCCGCTCGGTGCCGGTGGTCTACCCGAGCGCGCGGTCGCATCCCCAGCTCGTCATCGACGAACCGGCGGCCGCCGTGTGGGCCGCCCAGATGAACACGGTCGTCTTCCACCCGTGGCCGTCGCGCGCCGAGGACTCCGACAACCCCGACCAGCTGCGCATCGACCTCGACCCGCAGCCCGGCACCGGGTTCGCCGACGCGGTCCCGGCCGCGATCGAGCTTCGCGCGGTGCTCCAGGAGGCGGGGCTCACCGCGTTCATCAAGACCTCGGGCAACCGCGGCCTCCACGTGTTCGCGCCGATCGTTCCGGAGCGGGAGTTCCTGGATGTGCGGCACGCGGTCATCGCCGCAGCCCGCGAGCTGGAGCGGCGGATGCCCGACCGCGTCACCACCGCGTGGTGGAAGGAAGAGCGCGGCGAACGCATCTTCGTCGACTTCAACCAGGCGAACCGCGACCGCACCATGGCCGGGGCGTACAGCCCGCGGGCGCTGCCGCACGCCTCCGTCTCGGCGCCGATCACCTGGGACGAGCTCGAGCAGGTCTCGCCGGAGCAGTTCACCGTGCTGACGATGCCGGAGCGGCTGCGGACGGTCGGCGACCCGTGGGAGTCGTTCGCGGAGTCGCCGGGGCGCATCGACGAACTGCTCGGCTGGTGGGAGCGCGACCTGGCGGACGGGCTCGGCGAGCTGCCGTTCCCGCCCGACTACCCGAAGATGCCGGGGGAGCCGCCGCGCGTGCAGCCGAGCCGCGCCAAGAAGGCGTAGGTCAGGCGCTCGCTTGCGTCGGAGATTCGGCCGTTCACCGTCCGAGTCTCCAGCCGGACTGCCTTCTGTCGGAGATGTGCGCGCTCTCCTCCGCCGATACGCGGACGAGGGAGTGCGGCGCGCGCGGAGTCGTCAGGTCAGCACGTCTCCGAGGTCGTAGGCGATCGGGCGGTCCAGCTGATCGAAGGTGCACGAGCGCGCCTCGCGGTCGGGCCGCCAGCGCTCGAACTGCGCGGTGTGGCGGAATCGCATCCCCTCCATCTGGTCGTACCGCACCTCCAGGACCCGCTTGGGGCGCAGACGTACGAACGAGACGTCCTTGCTGCCGGAGAAGCGGCTGCGGTCGGTCTCGCCTGTGACGGCCTCGCCGTTCTCATCGCGCTCGACCAGGGGGTCCAGCTCGTCGATGAGCGCGAGCCGCTTCGCGTCGGTGAACGCCGAGACGCCGCCGACGTTGAGCAGCCGCCCGCTGTCGTCGTACAGCCCGACGAGCAGGGAGCCGACCCCGCGGCCGCTGGTGTGGATGCGGTAGCCGAGGGCGATCACATCCGCCGTCCGGTGGTGCTTGATCTTGAGCATGGTGCGCTTGTTCGGCGCGTAGGCGCCCGCGAGCGGCTTGGCGACCACGCCATCCAGCCCCGCGCCCTCGAACTCGGCCAGCCAGCGCTGGGCGGTCTCCTGCTCGGTGGTGGTGCGGGTCAGCTCGATCGGCGCGGGCAGGTCGCCGGCGAACTCCTCGAGCGCCGCGCGGCGGTCGGCGAACGGCCGGTCGACGTACGACTCGTCGCCGATCGCGAGCAGGTCGAAGGCGACGAAGGTGGCCGGCGTCGACTCCGACAGCAGCTTCACCCGGCTGGCGGCGGGATGGATGCGCTGCGACAGCGCCTCCCAGTCGAGCCGCTGCCTCCCGGGCTCGCCGGTGGGCACCACGATCTCGCCGTCGAGGACGCACGGGCCCGGGAGGATGCGGCGGAACGCGTCCACCAGCTCCGGGAAGTAGCGCGTCAGCATCTTGGAGCCCCGGCTGCCGATCTGGACGTCGCCGATCGTCCCGTCGCCGGCGTCCTCGGCGTAGACGATGGCGCGGAAGCCGTCCCACTTCGGCTCGAAGCTCAGGCCGCCGGCGACGCTGTCGGGAGCGGGCACGGCGGGGACCGCCTTCGCGAGCATCGGGGCGATGGGGGAGGAGGCGGAGGGCTGCATCCTCCGATCATGCCGCGAACGTCCGACGTCCGGAAGGGATGCGGTGGTTAGGTGAGGCTCACCTATAGTGGAAGGCGAGATGTACCGCCCCGACCACGCCACCCACACCGCCTCGACGGCGCACGCGGACGACCGCGTCCAGTTCCTCGTCGTCGGCGACGAGACGTCGCTGGCGGAGCTGGAGGCGGAGCTCGCACTGCTGCCGCTGTGTGCCCGCGGACGGGTGTTCGTGGAGGTCGCCGACGCCTCCCAGATCGTCCCGCTGGCGACGCCGATGCGGATGACCGTCACCTGGCTGTCCCGCTCGCAGCGCAGCGGCCGGCCGGGAACCGGCGAACGGTGTGCGCCCGGCGACGCCGGCGCCCGCGCGGTGCGAGCGTGGTGCGACGAGATGCTGTGCGACGGCCCGGGCGAGACCCGCGCGATCGTGACCGGCGGCTTCACGCTGGCCGGCGAGGTGCGCGACCACCTCCTCCACACCGTCGGCATGGCCCCCGCTGCCGTCTCCGCCCCCTGCTGACCCCAACGAGTTGACGCAACACGCCGCACGGCGTGCGTCCCGCACGGCGTGTTGC
>JAEWJG010000130.1 GCA_023386675.1 Actinomycetes bacterium | reverse complement strand
TTCGTGCGCCGCGCGAAGGCCCCCGAGCTGCCCGTCGTGCTGCTGGAGGATGTGGCCGCCCTGACCGGCCTGGTGTTCGCCCTCCTCGGGGTCGGCCTGACGATCATCACCGGCAACAGCGTCTGGGACGGCGTCGGGACGGTGCTGATCGGCGCCCTGCTGGTGACGGTCGCGATCATCCTCGGCATGGAGACGAAGAGCCTGCTCGTCGGCGAGGGCGCGACCGACGCGGATGTCGCCGCCATCGAGCAGGCCGTGACGTCGGGCGACGAGGTCGAGCGCATCATCCACATGAAGACGCTGTACCTCGGCCCGGACGAGCTCATGGTCGCCGCGAAGCTGGCGTTCTCGGGCGAGCGGCGACTCGCCGACGTGGCCGCGGCGATCGACTCCGTCGAGCGACGCATCCGGGATGCCGTCCCGGCCGCCCGCGTCATCTACATCGAACCCGACGTCTGGGTCGATCCCCACGACCAGGCTCCCGCCACCGACACCATCGTCATCAAAGGACTCGAGTGACCCGCACCGCCGTCATCCTGCAGCACGACCCCAGCATCCACCTCGGCAACATCGGGCCGGTGCTCGTCGAGCACGGCTACGAGCTGCGGATCGTGGATGCGAGCACCGAGGACGTCTCGGCGATCGACCCGGCCGAGGCCGACCTGGTGGTCGTGCTCGGCGGCGAGATGGGCGCGTACCAGACCGACGAGTTCCCGTTCCTGCAGGCCGAGCAGGACCTGCTCCGCGCACGCCTGGACGCGGAGCGGCCCACGCTCGGCGTCTGCCTGGGCGCGCAGTTGATGGCCGGGGCGCTCGGACAACGGGTCTACCGCGGTGACACCATGCAGATCGGTTACCGCCGGGTGGAGCCGACGGAGGCGGGAGTGGACTCCCCGATCCGGCACTTCGACGGCGTCCCGGTCGTGGAGTGGCACGGCGACACGTTCGAGCTGCCGGAGCAGGCGACGCTGCTGGCGTCGTCGAGCGACTACTCGAATGAGGCGTTCGCGATCGGCGACTACGCGCTCGCGGTGCAGTTCCACCCCGAGGTCACCGACGAGATGCACGAGACCTGGGTCGCGGACGGCTACAACGAGCTGGACGAGCTCGCGATCGACCCGGAGGCGCTGCGCCGCGACCGGGAGCTCCACTCGGCCCGGATGCAGGAGGCGTCGCGCGCGGCCTTCTCGGAGTGGCTGAGCAGCCTGAAGCAGTAGGCGTCAGCGCTTCGCCCGGAAGAAGTCGAGCAAGACCTCGCCGCATTCCTCCGCGAGCACCCCGGCGTACACCTGCACCTGGTGATTGAGCCGCCGGTCGCGCAGCACGTCGTAGACGGATCCTCCCGCGCCGGCCTTCTCGTCCCACGCGCCGAACACCACGGTCGGGATGCGCGCCGCCAGCACCGCGCCCGCGCACATCACGCAGGGCTCCAGCGTCACGACGAGCGTGCATCCCTCGAGGTGCCAGTCGTCGCGCGTCGCCGCTGCCTCCCGCAAGGCCAGCACCTCGGCGTGGGCGGTCGGGTCGTGGCGCAGCTCGCGCTCGTTGCGGCCGCGGCCGATCAGGCGGCCCTCCTCGTCGAGCACGAGGGCGGCAACCGGCACGTCGCCCGTGTCGAAGGCCAGGCGGGCGTCGTCGAGCGCGGCGCGCATCCACTGCTCGTACGAGCTGGGGACGGTCAGGCTCACGGCGGCTCTCCCGGGGTCGCAGGTGGATGGTTTCGGCTAGCCTTGAGCCTATGCGAGTGCACGTTGCGGACCACCCCCTCATCACCCACAAGCTGACGGTGCTCCGCGACGCGTCGACCCCGTCGCCGGTCTTCCGGCAGCTGACGGAGGAGCTCGTCACCCTGCTCGCGTACGAGGCGACGCGCGGCGTGCGTGTCGAGCCCGTCGAGATCCAGACGCCCGTCACGACGACGACCGGCGTCGCGCTGAGCGAGCCGCGTCCGCTGGTCGTCCCCATCCTGCGCGCCGGGCTCGGCATGCTCGAGGGGATGGTGCGGCTCATGCCCACCGCCGAGGTCGGATTCCTCGGGATGGTGCGCAACGAGGAGACGCTGGAGCCGACGACGTACGCTGAGCGCCTGCCGATGGACCTCTCCGACCGGCAGTGCTTCGTGCTCGACCCGATGCTCGCCACCGGTGGCTCGCTCGGCGCGGCCATCGACTTCCTGTTCCAGCGCAACGCGGTGGATGTGACCGCGATCTGCCTGCTCGCCGCTCCGGAGGGCCTGGAGGCGCTCGAGAAGGCCACCGAGGGCCGGAATGTCACGATCGTGCTGGGCTCTCTGGACGAGCGGCTCAACGAGAACGGCTACATCGTCCCGGGTCTCGGCGATGCTGGTGACCGTCTCTACGGCACGGTCTGAGCCGTCCGCAATATTTCGTCATCATTTGACACGCCGAGTCATGATCGGTTTTACTGTCCTGCATGACTGACAACGCGCGTACCCTGACCTCCTTCGAGGCCCTTGGGAATGCCGGCATGATGATGGCCGGCCGCGACGCAGTCATGTGTTGCCGAATGTGCCGCTGATCTGACGACCATTCGCCGAGCAGCCGCCGTACGACCCGACCCGGTCGTGACCTGGCGAACGCTCCCCGGGATCGCCGCATCCAGGCTCCCGCGCATCAGCCCTCTCTGACAGGGCACAACACGACACTCCCCGCGAATCCCCTGCACCTCCGTCGTATCGGCGGAGCATCGTCGCACACCGGGACGCGGACATCATCATCGAAGGACTCGATCCCCATGTCTCTGGCAACCATCGACACCACCTACGCC
>JAEWJG010000111.1 GCA_023386675.1 Actinomycetes bacterium | reverse complement strand
GTCGCCGGCCGAGCGGTGTTGCTCTGGGACATGAAGGTCAGCCCTTCGCGGCCGCGTTGAAATCGGCCTTGTCGACGGCGCCGTCGGCGACGCCCCACTTGTCGAGGATCTTCTTGTACGTGCCGTCGTCGATCAGGGCCTGGACCGCCTTCTGCAGCACGGGGCCGAGCTTCGAGTCCTTCTTGACCGGCAGGCCGTAGGGCGCCTGATCGAAGGTCTTGCCGGCCTCCTGCAGCTTGCCCTGCGACTTGGAGATCGCGTACAGGGTCACGGGCGAGTCGGCGCTGAGCGCGTCGGCCTTGCCCAGGATGACGGCGTTGGTCGCGTCGTCCTGCGTGTCGTAGCGGAGAGCCTGGATGGCGGGCTTGCCTGCATCCGTGCACTTCTTCGACTTGGCGGGAACCTCGTCGGTGTCCTCGTAGGTGGTCGACTGGACGGCGACCTTCAGCCCGCACGCGTTGTCCGGGTCGACGGTCTTGCCCTTGGCCGAGGCCCACAGGATGCCGGCCGAGTAGTAGTTGACGAAGTCGACCTGCTGCTCGCGCTCGGTGGTGTCGGTGAACGACGACATGCCGAAGTCGTCCTTGCCGCCGGTGATGCTCGGGATGATGTTGTCGAACTTCGCGATGGCGAAGCTCGCCTTCGTGCCCAGCTTGGCGGCGATCGCGTTGGTCAGGTCGACCTCCCAGCCGACGGGCTGGCCGTTGTCGTCCTTGAACTCGTTCGGCGGGTAGGTGTTGTCCATGCCGACGACGAGCTTGCCGGCGTCCTTGACGCTCTGGGGCAGCTGGCCAGCAAGGGTGTCGTCCTTCTTCACGGCCGACGCGGCGCTCGACGTTGAGCCGGAGGACGGGGTGGAGTTGTCGACGCAGCCGGTGAGGGCGAGGGCTGCGACGGCGGCGACGGCGGCGATGGGAGCCGCGGATCGGATGCGCATGATTGTGTGTGTCCTTCTTCCTGGTGCAGGAATGGTGTCTATGCGTATTGCACGGGTAAGGGGAGAATACCCCAGCGGGGAGGCCGCGCTTCAACACTAATTCGCACAGGGAACGGCGTTTTTCGCGGAGGTTTCCGTCAGGTTTCGGTGTCGGAAGGCGCGAAATCCGCGTTTCGGCACCATTCGCGCTGCGGATCGACCTCTTCACGGCGGGATGCGCCGCCGGGTCTCGATCGGCTATCGGTTCTGCAGCGCGACAGGGCGGCCGGGGTCGTTCGACCAGGCCGAGTACGACCCCGCGTACAGCGATGGTATCGGGAAGCCGGCGACGACCAGCGCGAGCGCCTCGTGGGCGGCGGTCACTCCGGAGCCGCAGTAGACGCCGACGGCTTCGTCTGCGGTGACGCCGAGTGCGGCGAAGCGGGAGGCGAGTGCGTCGGCGGGCAGCATGCGGCCGTCGGCGCCGAGGTTCTCGGTCGTCGGCACGCTCACCGCGCCCGGAATGTGCCCGGGTCGCGGGTCGATGGGTTCGACCTCGCCGCGGTAGCGTTCGGCGGCGCGGGCGTCGAGCAGGACGCCGTCGCTCGCGAGCGCCGCGGCACCGTCGGCGTCGAGCGTCGGCAGGGTGCCGAACCGCAGGTGGACGCCGCCCGGAACGGGTCGGGTGGTCTCGGTCTCCACCGGCAGTCGAGCCGCTCGCCAGGCGGCGAGGCCGCCGTCGAGCACGCGGACGTCGGCCACTCCGGCGTGACGGAGCAGCCACCAGGCGCGGGCGGCGGACGTGCCGGCGACGTCGTCGTAGACCACGACGGAGTCGCCGTCGTTCAGTCCCCATCGGCGGGCGGCTTCCTGGAACGCGGACTCCTCCGGCAACGGGTGCCGCCCGTCCGTCGGCGCGCCGTGACCGGCCAGCTCGCTGTCGAGGTCGACGTACACCGCTCCCGGGATGTGCCCTTTCGCGAACTCGTCGCGCCCGGGCGGGCCCCCGAGCTTCCAGCGCACGTCGAGCACGCGCCACGTCGAGCGCCGCCGGCCGGCGCCGCTCCACAGGGATTCAGCCCCGAGAGCGACGTCCAGCGCGGCGGCGCTGATCAATGGAGAGGTCTCCGAGCTCATCTCAGCGTCCGCTGGACGCCTTGGCGTTCGACTCGTAGGAGGTGTTCGTGGACTCGAAGAAGTTCACGAGCTCCAGCGTGTCGTTGGCGGTCGCCATCCACTTGGCCGGGTTGGAGACCTTGTACTCGGCCTCGAACCCGAGCTCCTCCAGACGGCGGTCGGCCAGGTACCGCACGTACTGGTTGATGTAGTTGGCGTTGAGGCCCAGGATGCCGCCCGGGAGGAGGTCGCGGTTGTACTGCTCCTCCATCTCGACGGCGTCGAGGATCATCTGGCGGATCTCGGCGGCGAACTCCGGCGTCTGCAGGTCGGGGTTCTCCTCCAGCACCGTCAGGATGAGGTTGATGCCGAACTTGAGGTGCAGCGACTCGTCGCGCACGACCCAGTCGATCAGCGAGCCGAAGTTGCGCAGCAGGTTCCGCTGGCGGAACGACAGCGCCACCATGAAGCCCGAGTAGAACCAGATCCCCTCGAGGATGACGTTGTACGCCACCAGGTTGCGGATGAAGTCCTGCTTGCCCTCGGTGGTGGAGATGTCGAGGGTCTGCTCGGTCATGCGCTTGATGAAGCTGACCTCGAACTCCTCCTTGCGGGCCATCGACGGGATGTCGACGTGGGAGTTGTACGCCTGCTCGCGGTCGATCGGGAACGTCTCGAGGACGTACTCGAACGACATGCAGTGGTTGGCCTCCTCCCACATCTGCTTGGCGAGGTAGAGGTGCGCCTCGGCCGCGTTGATGTAGGGGTAGACGCCGAACGCCAGAGCCTTGTTGACGAGCAGCTCGTTCGGGTTGAAGTAGCTCATCAGGAAGGTGACCGCGTGCCGCTCCTCGTCGGTCATCCGCTTGAAGTCGGCGATGTCCTCACCGAGCTGGATCTCGTTCGGGAACCACGTGTTCGCCACGGCCTGGTCGTACAGGTCCATCGCCCACTGGTATTTGACCGGCTTCAGCAGCAGGCCCTCTTCGATTCCGGTGCCCAGAATCCCCATGGTCTCGTTCTCCTCGTTGCTTCTACGCGCGGGTGCCGTGTCGACGGCTTACTGGCAGGACTCGCACTGCAGGTCGTCCATCGGGTCGACCGGCACGTAGTACTCCTCGATCTTGGTGCTGTTCACTTGTTGTCACCCCCGGTCAGACCTCCGAAGCCGAAGCCACGACGAGCGGGGGCGGCAGCCGGAGCCGTCTCCGTGACGGCCGGAGCCGCAGCCGGGGTGGCCGGCACGCCGGCGCCCACGGTGGCGAAGCCCTTCCGACCGCCCGAGATCTCCTCGGCCTTGTTGACCTTGACCGTCGACTGCTCGGCCTGGTGACGCGGCTTCATGTGGAGGTAGTACGTCGTCTTGACGCCCTTCTCCCAGGCCGCGTAGTAGATGTCCATCATGTCGCCGAGGTCGCGGGTCTCGAGGTACATGTTGCGGCTGATCGCCTGGTCGATCCACTTCTGCGCACGGGCCGCGACCTCGATGAAGGCGTACGGCGAGAGCTGGAAGCTCGTCTTGAACGTCGCCTTCACGTCGTCCGGGATCTCCGCGATGTTCTGGATGTCGCCCTGCGAGCGCAGGATCGCCTCGCGGACGTCCCGCCAGATTCCGCGCTCCTGCAGCGCCTCGACCAGGTTGCGGTTGACCTCGAGGAACTTGCCCGACGAGGTGGACCGGCTGAAGATCTGCGAGAACTGCGGGTCGAAGCCGGGCGTGGTGCCGGCGACGAGGCCGATGGACGCGGTCGGTGCGATGGCCATGAGGGTCGCGTTGCGCATGCCGCCCTTGACCTTCTCGCGCAGGCGGTCCCAGTCAAGGCGGATCGTGCGGTCGACGGTGATCGGGACGCCGCGGTCGGCCTCGGTGAGCGCGATCGAGTCGTAGGGCACGAGGCCCTTCGACCAGCGCGAGCCCTCGAAGTTCGGGTACGCGCCGCGCTCCTGCGCCAGGTCGGCGCTCTCGTCGATGGCCGCGTACGAGACGTGCTCCATGATCTCGTCGATCAGGGCGTACGCCTCCTCGCTCTCGTAGCTCAGGCCGAGCTTCTCGACGACGTCGGTGAAGCCCATGACGCCCAGGCCGATCGCGCGGTTCTGCTGGTTGGAGTAGTCCGCCTCCGGCACGCTCGACACCGTGATGTCGATGAGGTTGTCGAGCTGGCGGACCGCCTGGCGGGCGCTGGCCTCGATGCGCTCCCAGTCCATCTTGCCGTCGACGAGGTGACGGGTCAGGTTGATCGACGCGAGGTTGCAGACCGAGACGTTGTCGCGGTCCTGCGGCAGCGTGATCTCGGTGCAGAGGTTGGAGAGGTGGATCGTGCCCGTGTTGTTGTTGAGGGCGCGGTTATTGATCGTGTCCTTCCAGGTCAGCCACGGGTGGCTGGTGGTCTGCAGGCTCATCAGGATGTCCTTGAACTGCGCGCGGGCGCTGATCTTCTTGAACATCTTGAGGTTGCCGGCCTCGGCCTCGGCGACGTAGTGGGCGTAGCGCTCCGAGAACGCCTTGCCGTACAGCTCGTTGAGGTCGGCGACCTCCAGCGGGTCGAAGAGGTACCAGTCCTCGTCGTTCTGGACGCGCTTCATGAACTCGTCGCTGATCCACACCGCGGTGTTCGCCGTGCGGGTGCGGCGGTACGGGTCACCCGAGTTCTGGCGCAGGTCCAGGAACTCCGGGAAGTCCATGTGCCAGTTCTCCATGTAGAAGCAGAGGGCGCCGAACTTCTTGCCGCCGCGGCTGACCGCGCGCAGCACCGAGTCGATCGTGTGCATGAACGGGATCGGACCGGTCGACGTGGTGTTGTTCGAGCGGATGGGCGAGCCCTGCGCGCGCAGCTTGGTGACCGAGAGGCCGATGCCGCCGGTGCCCTTGGTGAGCCACATGACGTCGCGGACGCTCTTGGCGATGTGCTCGATGTCGTCCTGCATCTCCATGACGAAGCAGTTGGAGAGCTGGGGGTACGCGGTGCCCGCGTTGACGAGGGTGGAGCCGGCCGCCAGGTACTCGAGCTTCGACATCTTCTCGTAGAACGCGAGGGCGTGGCTGGTGGGGTCGGCCTCGTTGAGCGAGAGGCCCATGGCGATGCGCATCCAGAAGAACTGGGGCACCTCGAGGGAGTCGCCGTTGCGGGCCTTGATGCCGTAGCGGTTGTTGAGGGTGACGACGCCGATGTACTTGAGGAGCTCGTCGCGCGACGGGTCGAGGTAGCCGGCGAGGCGGTCGAGGTCGAACGCGGTGGTGAAGCGGCCGTCGAGCAGCGTCTCGGCGACGCCGCGCTCGATGTAGCCGCGGAAGCGCTCGGCGTGGAGTTGCACGAGCTCGTCGTGGCTCTCGTAGTCGCCGAGGACGCGCTTGTAGATCGTCTTGAGGAGGAGGCGTGCGGCGACGGTGTCGAACGCCGGGTCGTCCTTGACGTTCTGGAGGGCGACCTGGATGACCGCCTCGTCGAGCTGCTGCGTCGTGATGCCGTCGAACAGCGTGAGTTCGAGTTCGCTCGCGATCTGCGTCACCCACGTGATGTTCTCGTCCAGACCCTGGGCCGCGTTCTCGATGGCCAGGTTGATCTTGTTGGCGTCGTACGGCTCGCGCTCGCCGTTGCGCTTCACGACTGTGATAGCCACTGTCTCTCCCTCTTCCTGATGCCGCATCACCCAGCGGCTCGACCACTATATAGCGGGCCTCGGACATTTCCATCCCCCCACATCTAGTGGGCGTGTCGTCCACAGGTGGGGACAACTTATGCACAGTTTCCACACCCCGCGAAGGGGTGACACGAGTCCTGTGGGAGCCCCTGGACGACCTCGATCGGACCGATAGTGTTGACCGTTGTGAGCAGCTATTCGAGCCTTCTGAAGACGCCGGGCGTCGCCCGCATCATCGCGGCTCAGCTCACCGCGCGCTTCCCGTTCGGCATGCTGTCGCTGGCGTTCCTCCTCCACATCGAGCGCGTCCACGACTCGTACGGCGCTGCCGGCCTCGTCCTCGGCGCGATGAGCATCGGGCAGGCGATCGCCGGCCCGATGACGAGCCGCCTGATGGGCGTGCTCGGGATGCGCCTGGTGCTCTGGACGACGCTCCTCCTCTGCTCGGCGGCGGTCGCCGCGATCGGCCTGTTCGTCATGCCGATCCCGCTGACGATGGGCGTCGCGTTCTTCGCCGGGCTGTGCATGCCTCCCATCCAGCCGGCGGTCCGCACGATCTACCCCAAAATGGTCAACTCGCGGCAGCTCACCCCGCTGTTCTCGCTCGACGCGTCCGCGCAGGAGATCATCTGGATCGCCGGGCCCGTCGCGATCACCTTCGTCTCGACGCAGATCGGCACGGTCGAGGGCATCCTGATGTCGGTCGCGATCATGCTCGCCGGCGGGTTCTGGTTCATCGCCTCGCCCGAGGTCGGGCGGGTGCGCATCCCGCGCAGCAAGCGGCGATTCGGGACGGTGCTGGCGCGTCCCCCTGTACTGCTCGCCACGGTCGTCGGCTTCCTGCTCATCGGCTCGTGCTCCGCCGTCGAGGCCGGAGTGGTGGCCACCTTCGGCGAGGGCTCGCCGCTCGCCGGCATCGTCCTCGCGATCTGGTCGCTCGGCTCCCTGGTCGGCGGCCTCGCCTTTGGTCACGTGCCGATCGGGCCGTGGGCGACCGCACGCCGCATGCTCATCGTCTTCATCGGCATCGTGCTGTCGACCTTCATGCTCTGGTCGTGGTGGGGCCTCTCCCTCACGCTGCTCATCGCCGGGCTCGGCATCGCGCCGGCGCTCGCCGTGCTCTTCGCGATCGTCTCGGCGAGTGTGAAGTTCTCCGACACCGCCGAGGCGTACGGCTGGGTCGGCACCGGCCAGCTGATCGGCGCGGCGCTCGGCTCCGCCGTGGCCGGCTTCCTCATCGACGGCATCGGCGCCGTCGGCGCGTTCTGGGTCGCCGGCGCCTTCGCCCTGGTCGGCTTCGTCGTCCCGGCGCTGGCCCACCGCGTCCACCCCGACCTGCGCGGCCGCGACGCCTCCCCCATCCCGGACACCGAGCCCGTCCCCGTGCAGCCCTCCTGACCTCGCGAAGTGCAGGTAGTTGCGCACTTCCGCGGCGTGTCGGTCGCAACTACCTGCACCTCGCGAGCCGGGCTGTGGATAAGTCGGGTAGGTGCGGCTCTGCGATGGCAGGGTGCGGGGATGGAATCTTCGCATCTCGACCGGCGGCCGTTCCTCGTGGGGCCGGCGCTCGCCTCCGGCGTGAGCCCGCACCGGCTGCGCTCAGCAGCCCTCGCGCGACCCATCCGCGGGATCCGGCTGGTCGGCTCGCACGCCGGGCTGGCCGATCGGCTGAGGGCGTACGCCCTGCATCGACGCGTGGACTTCGCCTTCAGCCACATCACCGCTGCCATCCTCTACGGCGTGCCTCTGCCCCAGGATCTGCCTGACGACATCCATGTCAGCGTTCCCGATCCGTGCAGGGCGCCTCAGATCGACGGCTTCGTCGGGCACAAGCTGTCGCGCTGGGAGGTGCGACACGTCGACGGCTTCCCGGTCACGACGCCCGAGCAGACATGGCTGGACCTGGCTCAGCTGCTCGGCGGCTCGGCGCTCGTCATCGCGGGCGACTTCCTGGTCGGCGGCGGGAGTCCGCTGTCCGGCCGCGAGGAACTCGCCGGCGCGATCGCCGCGTCCTCGGGAAGGCGCGGCATCGGTCGGGCGCGCCGGGCGCTGGATCACATCCGGAGCGGGTCGGAGTCGCCAGGCGAGACACGCCTCCGCATGATCCTCGTCAGCTCCGGCTTTCCCGAGCCGCGGCTCAACCATACGATCGTCGACGCGCGCGGCGGCTTCGTCGCCCGGGTCGACCTCGCCTACGTGGAGGCGGGCGTCGCCCTCGAATACGAAGGCGACGTGCACCGTGTCGATCGAGACGTATGGCAACGCGACATCCGACGTCGCGAACGCGTAGAAGACCTGGGTTGGCGAATGGTCCGCGTCACCGCATCCGACCTCCGGGCCCCCAGCGAGCTCGTCGCGCGCCTCCGCCACCTTCTCCGCGCCCGCCGATGACCACCGAGGTGCAGCTAGTTGCGGTCGACATGCCGTACAAGTGCACAAGAAGCCGCACTTCGGCGGAGGGAAAGGGAGGGCGGAGGGTGCGGAAAGGGCAGCCGGGTGGGGCTACCAGCGGGGGTGGATGGCGGCGCGGAAGTGCTCGTCGTAGATGCGGTGCACGGCTGCGTCGAAGGCCGCGGGCAGCTCCACCGCGGCGGCCGCGGCGTTCGCGCGCGCCTGCTCGGGCGAGCGCGCGCCCGGGATGACGGTGGTGACGCCCTCCTGCGCGA
>JAEWJG010000077.1 GCA_023386675.1 Actinomycetes bacterium | reverse complement strand
CTGCCAGCTGGACGGCGTCGGACACGCCGTCGCCGTCGTAGTCTTCATGACCCGCGGCGCATTCAGACGTTCCGCAGATCACGACCGAGGCCCACTTGGGCACGCCGTTCGCGTTCTCGTCCCGGTTGCCGGTGGCGCACCGGGCCGAGCCGCACACGATCGTGCGGGCGAAATCGGGGATGCCGTCGCCGACGGAGTCGGTCGTCGGAGAGGCGCACCTCGCCGTGCCGCAGGCCGTGATCTCCACCCAGTCGGGGATGCCGTCGTGGTCCCGGTCCTCGCGGCCCGTCGCGCAGGTGGCGCTGCCGCACACCTCGCGTTCGACGATGTCGGGGACGGTGTCCCCATCGGCGTCGCAGGCCTTCAGATCACTCGTCGCCGGGCAGGGCGCTGCAGCCTGGACGGCGGCGGAGGACGGCGCCGCCGCCACACCCCCGAGCACGACGAGCGCGACCCCGGCCGCACTGGCGGCGAAGAGCACGAGGAGTCGACGGAACGCGCGAAAAAAGAGACCCACACCATCCCAGACGAGGGATGGTGTGGGTCATGACGCCGATTGCGCCTGCTATGCATGCATTAGCGGTGCGAAGGCCGCTGCAGCGTCTCCGCTACTTCACACTCCCCGCCGTCAGCCCGCCCACGAGCCGCTTCTCGATGAGCATGAACAGGATCACCACAGGGATGACCGCCACCACCGACACCGCGAAGACGTACTGCCATGCAGCGTCGTACTGGCCCACGAACTTGGTGAGCGCCACCGACAGCGGCTGGTTCGCGTCCGTCGACAGGATCACCAGAGAGGCCGCGAACTCATTCCAGGATGCGACGAACGTGTAGATGATCGCCGTCACGATCCCCGGCCAGACGAGCGGAAGCTGAACCCGGAAGAGGACGGTCCACTTGCCTGCGCCGTCGAGCTGTGCGGCCTCGTCGACCTCCTTCGGTACGCCGGAGAAGAAGCTGTGCATGATCCAGATCGCGAACGCCAGGTTGAACGCGGCGTTCACCAGGATCATGGCCAGCCAGGTGTCGTTGATCCCGAGCGCCACCATCTCCTTGAACAGGCCGGTGGCGAGCACGGTCGGCTGGAGCATCTGGGTGACGATCACGAGGAACAGGAAGATCCCGCGCCCCGGGAACCGGAAGCGGGCCGTGTAGTACGCCGCCGGCACGCAGACGACCAGCACGAGCGCCGTCGCGAACACAGCGATCACGATGGTCGAGATGAGGTTGTACGGCAGCGGCGTCTCAGGCGTCGACCACATCGTGAGGTAGTTCTCGGGATGCCACTGCTCGGGCAGGTAGGTCGGCGGCACCGCGAGGATGTTGTTCCGGCTCTTGAACGAGCCGATCAGCATGATCAGGTACGGCGCGATGAAGACCAGCGCGATGACGATTCCGGCGATGACCTTGACGACGGTGCGCCACGGCGACCCCGCACCGCGCGGACGGCGGCGGCGGGCGGTCGGCGCTCCGGCGAGCGCGACGGGGACGGGGGCGGTCACGAGACCTCCTTCATCGGCTTCACGATCCATAGGTAGAGGCCGACGACGACGAGCACGATCAGGAAGTTGATCACGCTGAGCGCGCTCGACAGGTCGATCCGCTGCTCGTTCTGCAGCAGCTTGAACACGTAGGTGGTGGTCGTGTCCGCCTTGTACCCGGGGATGGATCCGGTCATCAGCTTCAGGATGGGCAGCGAGTTGAACACGTTGATGATGTTGATCAGCGTGGCCAGGGCGATCGCGTTGCGCAGGTTGGGCAGGGTGACGCTGAAGTAGGAGCGGAACGCGCTGGCACCGTCCACCTTCGCCGCCTCGAGCATGTCGCCCGGGATGCCGGCGAGGCCGGCCAGGATCGTGTACGTCGTGAACGGCAGCGACACGAACACCGCGATGCCGATCGACGAGATGAACGCGGGCACCGGCTCCTTGGTGAAGCCGAACGGCTCTGCGAGCAGGTGGATGTCGACCAGGAACTTGTTGATGATCCCGTAGAAGGGGTCGAGGCCGTAGACGAACACGGTCGTGGTCATGACCACGCTCGCCGCCCATGGCACGATGATCGCCATCCGCACCCAGCGCCGGCCGGGGAAGTTCTTGTCGAGGAACTGCGCAAGCGCGAGCGAGACCACCACGGTGATCACGACGACCGAGACCACCCAGACCAGCGTGTTGATCAGGATGCCCGGGAGCTCCGGGCGCGAGAGCACGGAGACGTAGTTCTGCAGGCCGACCGATCCGTGGTCCACGCCGGCGAGCGAGATCTTCCGGGTGGAGTTGTAGATCATGTAGCCGGCGGGGAACAGGACGACGCCGAAGATCAGGATGAGGGCGGGCAGCGTCCACGGCACGGCGTGCCACAGGTCGGATGCTCCGCCGCGGGGCTTGGGTGACGCCCCGCGGCGGGGACGGCCGGTGGCCGCCCCCGCGCGGGTCGCTTCAGCAGTGCTGGTCATGCGTGGGTCGAGGCTCCCGGCTTACTGGCCGTCGGCCTTCGCCTGGATCGACTTCAGCAGGTCTTCGGGCTTGGCGCCCTGACCCAGCTGACCGATCTGGGCCTGGATCGCGCCCTGCGCGGCCGACCAGTTCGGGTTGGTGGACGGGTAGAACTTCGCGTTCGGCAGCAGGTCGAGGAACGGCTTGATGGTCTCGTCCGAGCCCATCACGTCCGCGCCGGACTTGGTGGTGGGCAGGAAGCCCTCCGCCTTGACCCACTTGGTGTAGACGTCCTTCGAGTAGAAGTAGTCGAGGAACTTCTTGATCGAGGCGGTCTTGTCGGTCTTGTTCTTGAACGCCATCAGGTGGTCCGCGACGCCCAGCGTGAACGGCGAGCCGTCCTTCGTCGGGATCGGCGCGATGCCGTACTTCAGCGACGGGTTCTTGTCCTTGATCTGGCCGACTGTCGGCGGCAGGCCGACCTGCATGCCGAGCTGGCCCTGGATGAAGACGTTCAGCAGCGGAGTGCGGTTCGTCGAACCGGGGTTCGGCTCGGTGTAGCCCTGGTTGATGATCTTCTGCATCTCGGTCGCGCCCGCGACGTTCTCCGGGCTGTCGATGGTCAGCTTCTTCGGGTCGCCGTAGCCGCCGCCCGCGCCGTAGAACCAGATCGCGGTCTCGGCCTGCGCCTCCTCGCTGCCGAGCGGCATGCCGTACGGGGTGACGCCGGCGGCCTTGAGCTTGCCCGCGTCCTCCTCGAACTCGGCCCAGGTCTTCGGCGGCGCCGAGATCCCGGCCTTGGAGAAGTCGTCCTTGTTGTAGAACAGCGCACGCGCCGAGGCGATGAACGGCAGGCCGTACTGGGTCCCGTCGATGCTCGCGTTCTTGTTGAAGGCGGGCTGGAAGTCGTTCAGCGTCGAGGACGAGACGATGTCCTTGGCCGGGTAGAGCAGGTCGTCGGCGGCGAAGCCGGCGAACGCGTCGATGTTCAGGATGTCGGGCTGCTTCTGCGCCTGGATGCGCGTCTTGATGACGTTGTTGATGTCGGTCCAGGACTCGACGTCGAGGTTGACCTTGATGTCGGAGTTCTTGGCCTCGAAGTCCTTGATGATCTGCTGCCACTCGGCCTTGGTGTTGTCCGAGTAGCTCGCCACCATCAGGTCGAGCGATTGCGCCCCGCCGGACGAGCCTCCCGACCCGCCGCTGAAGCCGCAGGAGGCGAGCGTCATGGTGGCGACCGCCGCTGTCGCGACCGCCGCTCCCCACCGCAGTGACTTCTTCATTGACTTCCTCACTTCTCGAAGGGAAACACGAACCGTCACTGCCGATGGTGCCTGCGCGACGATGCGTAGCTGTTGATGCTTAGTGATTTGTTTCTGCTTGAAACAAGCACTTGCGCTCAATGGATGCTCGAAAGCATGACGTGTGCGGCCGCTCCCGTCAAGAACAAAGCGCGAGATCGTTACACAGCGTTTACACCGGTCCGCGGATTCCCGCCATTCGCTGCGAGAAACGATTGAACATGATCACTAGACATAGCGATCGATCATCAGCAATCATTAGTGCCAATCGATAGAACAGGAGCGATCAGTGACGCACGCATCCCCCGGAGGGGCCCACATGGAGGCCGAGCTGCGCTCGCAGCCCGAGACCTGGGCGACCGCCGCCGGGCTCCGCGAGGAGCAGGCGCTGCTGCCGGCCGCCGGCGAGCGCATCGCCGTCGTCGGCTGCGGGACGTCGTGGTTCATGGCGCAGGCGTACGCGACGCTGCGGGAGAGCGCCGGGCACGGTGTGACGGACGCGTTCGCCGCATCCGAGGCGCCCGTGCTGTCGCGAGATTACGACGCGATCGTCGCGATCACCCGCTCGGGGACGACGACCGAGGTGCTGGAGCTGCTGGATGCGGTGCGCACGGCCGGCGTCCGCGCCCGCACGGTCGGCATCGTCGGCGACCCGGAGACGCCGCTGGTCGACCTGGTGGACACCGCCATCCGGCTCCCCTTCGCCGACGAGCAGTCGGTGGTGCAGACGCGCTTCGCGACGACCGCCCTCGCGCTGGTCCGCGCCTCCCTGGGGCACGACCTCGCCCCCGCGATCGACCAGGCCGCGGCCGCGATCGAGGAGGAGCTGGACGACGAGCTCGTCGGCGCAGAGCAGTATGCGTTCCTCGGCGCCGGATGGACGATCGGGCTCGCGCACGAGGCGGCGCTCAAGATGCGCGAGGCATCGCAGTCGTGGACCGAGTCGTACCCCGCCAAGGAGTACCGCCACGGCCCCATCTCGATCGCCGCTCCCGGCCGCGTGACCTGGATGCTCGGCGAGTCTCCGGCCGGCCTCTCCGGCGACCTCGCCGTCACCGGCGCCCGCTTCGAGGACCGGCCGATCGACGGCATGGCCGACCTGGTCCGCGCTCAGCGCGTCGCCCTGGCCCGCGCCCGCCGCTTCGGCCTGGACCCCGACAGCCCCCGCAACCTCACCCGCTCGGTCATCCTCCCCTCGTGACGACCGCCGTGGACCCGCAGGCACCGGCCGCCGCCCCGCTCGGGAGCGGTGCGCCGGTGCTGGCGTTCGACGTCGGCGGAACGGACATGAAGGCGGCGCTGGTGGATGCCGACGGGCGTCTCGTCTCGGTGGTGCGCGTCCCGACACCGCACGCGGGCGCGGCGACCGGGGAGGCCGTCGTCGCGGCGGCGGCCGAGCTGGCCGCGCGGTTCGCCGCCGAGTATCCGGCTGTCGTGCCGCAGGCCGCAGGGCTGCTCGTGCCCGGGCACGTGGACGATGCAGCCGGGGTCGGTGTGTTTGCCGAGAACCTGGGCTGGCGCGACTTCCCGTTCCGCTCGCGGGCGGAGGAGGCGCTGGCCCTGCCGGTCTCGTTCAGCCACGACGTGCGCGGCGCGGGTGAGGCGGAGCACCGGCTCGGCGCGGCCGCGCCCTACCGGGACGTGGTCGTGATGGCGATCGGGACGGGGATCGCGGGCGCGATCTTCGTGGACGGCCGCCTCTACACCGGCGGCGGCATGGCCGGCGAGATGGGTCACTCCCGCGTCGCCGACGGACCCGTGTGCGCCTGCGGCGGTGTGGGCTGCCTGGAGGCCGTGGCCTCCGCAGCCGCGATCGCGCGGCGGTACAACGCGCTCGCCGGTGCGACGGTCCCCGGCGCCCGCGAGGTCCTGGAGCTGGCCGGCGCCGGCGATCCGGTGGCGCGCCAGGTGTGGGACTCGGCACTGGATGCGCTGGCGCTCGACCTCTCGCACACGGTGGCGCTGCTCGCTCCGGAGGCGATCGTCATCGGCGGCGGACTCGCACAGGCCGGCCCCGCGCTGTTCGGGCCGCTCGCGGAGAAGCTGGACGCTATCCTCACCTTCCACCGCCGGCCGGTGCTGCTTCCGGCGAGCATCGGCGAGAACGCGGGCCTCATCGGCGCGGCCCTGCGCGCACGGGACCTGCTGGCGGTCGCGCCGTGATCCTCACCGTCACGCCGAATCCGGCCCTCGACCTCACCTACCGCG
>JAEWJG010000022.1 GCA_023386675.1 Actinomycetes bacterium | reverse complement strand
CCCCGCGGACGCGGGCGATGCATTCGGGCAGCCTTCCGGCTTCCCCCTCAGCCATCCGGCGCACACGCGGAAGGGAGGACATCCGGCTGCGGGCACCGCGCTAGACCGAAAGGGAGGAGATCGGGCTGCTCAGCAGCCGGATCTCCTCCCTTTTCGACGCACCGGCGTGGGGCGCGGAGCCGGCTGAGGATGGATCAGGAAATCAGGATCAGGGACGCACGAGGGTCTTGATCGCGCGTCGCTCGTCCATCGCGGCGTAGGCCTCGGCGATGTCGGTCAGCGGCACCTCGAGGTCGAACACCTTGCCCGGCTCGATCGCGCCGGACCAGACATCCTGCAGAAGCTCCTCGACATAGTTGCGCACGGGCGCGACACCGCCGTTGACGCCGATGTTGCTCTGGAACAGCGGGCGGACGGGCAGCTCGGGGCCGCCGTTCGGCACGCCCACGTAGCCGACCATGCCGCCGGGGCGGGCGGAGCGGATGGCCTGGTCCATCGACTCCTTCGTGCCGACCGCTTCGAGCACGCAGTCGGCGCCGATGCCGTCGAGCAGCTCCTTGACGGCGGCCACGCCGGCGTCGCCGCGCTCGGCGACGATGTCGGTCGCGCCGAACTCGCGCGCGAGCGCCTGACGGCTCTCGTGGCGCGACATCGCGATGATGCGGGAGGCGCCCAGCCGGGCGGACGCGAGCACCGCGCACAGCCCGACGGCGCCGTCGCCCACGACGACGACCGTGCTGCCCTCGGTGACCCCGGCGGAGACGGCGGCGTGGTGGCCGGTGCCCATCACATCCGACAGCGTCAGAAGCGAAGGGATGAGCTCGGCGCGCGGATACTCCGGCGTCGCGACGAGGGAGCCGTCGGCGTGCGGCACGCGCACGCGCTCGCCCTGGCCGCCGTCGGCGAAGCCGCCGATGCGGTCGTTCGACCCCCACCAGCCGCCGTGCAGGCAGGAGGTGCTGACGCCGTTCTTGCAGTTCACGCACGTCATGTCGCAGTCGTAGAACGGGGCGATGACGAAATCGCCCGGCTTGATGGTGCGGACGTTCTCGCCCACCTCCTCGACCACGCCGACGAACTCGTGGCCGATGCGATGCGGCTCCTTCGTGGGCGTCACGCCGCGGTAGGGCCACAGGTCGCTGCCGCAGACGCAGGCGGCGACCACGCGCACGACGGCGTCGAGACCGTCGGCGTTCGAACCGGTGTACAGGGTGGGATCGGGGACTTCTTCGAGGCGCACATCGCGCTCCCCGTGGATGACAGCAGCACGCATGATTCGAGCCTACGCGCACGAAGGGCGCCGCCCGATGCCGGACGGCGCCCTGTGGATAAGACTCTTCGCAGAGAGCTACTCGCGCACGGCCTCCACCGTCAGGTGGTCGGCGTCGCGGTCGAGATCCACCCGGACCAGGTCCCCGTCGCGGATCTCGCCGGCGAGCAGCGCGGTCGCGAGACGGTCCTCGATCTCGCGCTGCATAAGGCGGCGCAGCGGGCGGGCGCCGTAGATCGGGTCGTACCCGCGCTCGGCGAGCCAGGCCCGCGCATCCGGGGTGACCGCCAGCTCCAGCCGGCGCTCGGCCAGGCGCGCCATCAGCCGGTCGATGCCCAGCTCGACGATCTCGCCCAGCTCCTCCTGGCTCAGGGCCGAGAACACCACGATGTCGTCGAGGCGGTTCACGAACTCGGGCTTGAAGGCCTGGCGGACCATCTGCAGCACCGCCTCCTCCTTCTCGGTCTCGTTCAGCGTCGGGTCGACGAGGTACTGGCTGCCGAGGTTGGAGGTGAGGATGAGGATGGCGTTGCGGAAGTCGACCGTGCGGCCCTGGCCGTCCGTCAGGCGCCCGTCGTCGAGCACCTGCAGCAGCACGTCGAACACCTCGGGGTGCGCCTTCTCGACCTCGTCGAGCAGGATCACCGAGTACGGTCGCCGCCGCACGGCCTCGGTCAGCTGGCCGCCCTGCTCGTAGCCGACGTACCCGGGGGGCGCACCGACCAGGCGCGAGACGGAGAACTTCTCGCCGTACTCGCTCATGTCGATGCGGACCATCGCCTTCTCGTCGTCGAAGAGGAACGCGGCGAGCGCCTTGGCCAGCTCGGTCTTTCCGACGCCGGTCGGGCCGAGGAACAGGAACGAACCGGTCGGACGTCCGGGGTCGGAGATGCCCGCGCGGCTGCGGCGGACCGCATCCGCCACCGCCTGCACGGCCTTCTTCTGGCCGATGATGCGGCGGCCCAGCTCGTACTCGAGGTGCAGCAGCTTCTCGGTCTCGCCCTGGGTGAGCCGGTCGACCGGGATGCCGGTCCACGCGGCCACCACGGCGGCGATGTCGTCGGCGGTGACCTGCTCGTTCACCATCCGCGGATGGTCGTGCTCGGCCGCCTCGGCCTCGGCGAGCTCGCGCTCGATCGCCGGGATGGTCTCGTACTCGATCCGGGACGCCTCCTGGTACCGGCCGTCGCGCAGCGCGAGGTCGCGCTTCGTCTTGGCCTCCTCCAGCTGCGACCGCAGCTCGCCGACCCGGTTGAGCGACGCCTTCTCGGCGCGCCAGCGGGCCTGCAGCTCCTCGAGTTCGCGCTCCTGCTCGGCGAGCCGCTCACGCAGCTGCTCCAGGCGCGCCTTGCTGGCGTCGTCCTTCTCCTTCTTGAGGGCGAACTCCTCCAGCTTCATCCGCTCGACCTGGCGCTGCAGCGTGTCGATCTCGACCGGCGCGGAGTCGATCTCCATCTTCAGCCGGGAGGCCGCCTCATCGATCAGGTCGATGGCCTTGTCAGGCAGCTGCCGGGCGGTGATGTAGCGGTTCGAGAGGGATGCGGCGGCGACGAGCGCGGAGTCCTCGATCGTGACCCCGTGGTGCGCCTCGTACCGGCCCTTGAGCCCTCGGAGGATCGCGACGGTGTCCTCGACGGACGGCTCGCCCACGTAGACCTGCTGGAAGCGGCGCTCGAGGGCCGCATCCTTCTCGATGAACTCGCGGTACTCGTTGAGCGTCGTCGCGCCGATCAGGCGAAGCTCGCCGCGCGCGAGCATCGGCTTGAGCATGTTGGACGCCGCGACCGACCCCTCGCCGCCGCCGGCTCCCATCAGGATGTGCAGCTCGTCCACGAAGGTGATGATCTCGCCCTCGGCGTCGTTGATCTCCTTGAGGACGGCCTTGAGCCGCTCCTCGAACTGGCCGCGGTACATCGCTCCGGCGACGAGAGCGGACAGGTCGAGCGAGACCAGCTGCTTGCCCTTGAGCGAGTCGGCCACATCCCCTGCGACGATGCGCTGAGCGAGGCCTTCGACGACCGCCGTCTTGCCGACGCCGGGCTCGCCGATGAGCACGGGGTTGTTCTTCGTGCGACGAGTCAGCACCTGGCTGACCCGCCGGATCTCGGCATCCCGCCCGATGACCGGGTCGAGCTTGCCGCTCTTGGCGATCTCCGTGAGGTTCACGCCGTACTGTTCGAGCGCGCTCTTCGCCTCCTCCTGCGTGGAGGGCGCACCCTGCATGTTCGCCATCTGGTTCCTCTCCCATTTCTGTGTGGGCAAACTTGAGTCTAATAAGCTCAACTTTGGAATGCGAGGGGTGATTCCCCGATCGGGCGACTTTCTGCATGCACTTCTGCAAGATTCTGAGGGGTCTTCAGTTCCGGGCCCGATGATGTTAGGCAGGACGCATGGGGGTCCGGGGGAGAACCATCTGCGTGGTCGTGGCGACGGCTCTGCTCGTCTGCGCCGGGGCGGCCTCCGCCTCCGCCGCGACGGTCACCGTCGGGCCGGTCAACCCGGTCCGCGTGCCGGTGAACGGTCACCCGGCGAACAGCGACTTCACGATCTTCGTCGAGGGAGACGTGGCGCTGAACGCCGACGAGGTCGAGGGCACGGTGGCGGCCGGCGGTGACCTCAGCTTCGCGTCGAGCTACAACGTCGCCGCAGGCGGAGCGTTCCCGTCCACCTTCCTCGCGCCGGGCGACGCGTTCCCGACGTACCTCTACGTGCGCGGCGGGATCGACTTCACCACGGGCCCGACGAACGTGCTGAAGGTGCTGAACGGCGGCTACGCCAAGATCGGCGACACCTCCACGTACACGGCGCTCGACCGGGACCAGAACAACGCGGTCGTCAATTTCAACATCGTGCCCCCTGGCGCGGCCTACGGCTCGGTGCCGCGGATCGAGGGGACGCGGACGCAGTCCCCCGCCTCCATCGGTGCCCCTGTGGGCACGAACCTCATCGACATCGACGGCGCCTTCGCCGAATACCGGACGCTGACCTCGCAACTCGCGCAATGCGCCTCCACCGTCGTGCTCACCGACGACGCCGGGCAGCCGGTGGCATCGCCGATCACGCCGGGCTCGCGGGCGCACATCACGTTGACCCCCGGGGTGACGAACGTGCTCCAGATCTCGGCATCCGACCTCGCGGCGCTCGGCGAGCTGACCTTCGACAACCGGCCGAACGCGTCCACGCCTCTCGTCGTCAACGTCACGGGGTCGTCCTTCACCGGCTCCATCCCGAACCTGGCCGGGGCGGACTCCGGGACGGCGCCGTTCATGCTCTGGAACTTCCCCACCGCGACGGCCGTCACCGTCACGGGCGGCGACTCGCTCGAGGGGACGATCTATGCGCCCGACGCCTACGTCAACTGGCAGGTCACGCAGAACATCGAGGGCAACGTGATCGCCGCGCGCTTCACCCACGGTGTCCCGGCGGCGCCCGGCGGCGGAACTCCGCGCGAGGTGCACAGCTTCCCGTTCGCGACCACGGTGACCTGCACCTACGACGACGGGGTGGCGCCGCCTCCACCACCGCCTCCGCCGCCGCCGCCCACCCCGACACCCACGCCGACCCCGACCCCGGCGCCGACCGGCCCCGGCGGGAGCGGCGACCCGGGTGACACCGCGACGAGCGAGCTTGCTGCCTCCGGCACGGACGGCGGCGGCGTGCTCGCCGGCACCGCAGCCGCCGCGGTGATGCTCCTGGGTGGAGCTGCGCTCGCGGCCGGCGCCCGCCGCCTCCGCCGACGCGACGGCTCACGCTGACATAGCGGGCGCCGCACCGGGCGGTAGCCTGTGCTCATGGTGGATCCGGCCGACCTGCGCATCGTGCTGATGGACAGCGCGACCGCGGCCACACTCGCCCAGGTGCTGCCCCTCCTGCTGCTGACACTGATGGTGGAGTTCCGGCGCGTGGAGCTGCATCACCGCGGCAACATCGTGACCACCCGCGTGCTGCTCGGGCTGTTCTTCGTCGCATTCGGCGTGGTGGAGACGGCGTTCGTGCTGTCGATCGACGGGGAGCTCATCCCGTTCAGCGTCAGCGACCTGCTCGCCGGGCTCGCCATCTTCGGCCTGCTCGGACTGTTGTTCTTCCTCTCCTTCCTCGACACGCCTTCACCGCGCAGGCCGGGCCACGAGGACAAGCTGTAACCCACTGGTAGCGACGCTACCGGTAGTGCTACTATCGGTGACGTGCTCATCTCCGAACTCGCCGACCGCTCCGGCACGCCCGCGCCAACGATCAAGTACTACGTGCGCGAGGGCCTGCTCCCGGCCGGGGAGCGCATCGGAGGCAACCGGACGCTCTACGGCGAGGAGCACGAGCGCCGCCTCCGGCTGATCCGGGCGATGCTCGAGGTCGGCAAACTCTCCATCGCGTCGGTCAAGAACGTGATCGCCGCGCTCGACGAGCCGGACGCGCCGCTCGCCCACACCTTCGACGTTGCCCAGCAGGCGCTGTCACGCTCAGCCGTGCCGGACGTCGCGGAGCCGTCGCCCGAAGCACTCGCCCGGGTGGATGCGGTGGCGGTGCGCGCGGGATGGGCGGACTGCGACGACAACATCGGCCGCGAGATCGCCGCCCGCGTGATCGACGCGTTCGCGAACGCGGGCTTCCCCCTCCCCGATGAGTACCTCGACCGTTACGCGGCCGCCGCGCGCATCCATGCCGAAGCCGACCTCGCGGCTGTCGGCGGCCTCCCGGACCCCGCCCGCATGACCGAGCTCATGGTCGTCGGGACGGTGCTCGGCGACACCCTCTCCCTGGGTCTCCGCCGCATGGCGCAGGCCGTCGTGACGAACGAGAGAAGGATCTCGTGAAAACCGTCTTCGCCTGGCACCGGCCGCTGATGACCGTCGCCGCCCTCATGGTGCTGAGCACCGCCGTCTGCCTGATCGGGCTGCTCGTCGATCAGCGCCAGGTCACCGGGCTCGATGTCTGGACCAAGCCGCTCAAGTTCTCCGTGTCGATCCTGCTGTACAGCGTGACGTGGGCCTGGCTCATCGCGCACCTTCCCCGCTGGCGCCGCGCCGCCCACATCGCGGGCACGGTCATCGCGGTCGCGCTGATCGTCGAGCAGGTGCTCATCATCGGGGCCGCGGCCGCCGGGACGACCAGCCACTTCAACGTCTCCACGCCGCTCGCGAGCGCGATCTGGTCGACGATGGCCGCGTCCATCACGACGCTGTACGTCTGCACCTTCCTGACGACGATCGCGGTGTTCTTCCTGCGGCTCGGGACCCGCTCCACGACACTCGCGGTGCGGTCGGGCGCGGTCATCGCGCTGGTCGGGATGGGACTGGCGTACCTGATGACCAGCCCCACCGCGTCCCAGCTGGCCGACTTCCGCGGAATCGCCGGGGCGCACACCGTCGGGCTGGCGGACGGCGGTCCGGGGCTCCCGATCCTCGGCTGGAGCACCGTGGGCGGCGACCTGCGGATCCCGCACTTCGTGGGGATGCACGCCCTGCAACTGCTACCGCTGTTCGCCGTACTTCTCGGCTGGCTCGGCCGGCGGTGGCATCCGCTCGCCGACGATCGGGTGCGGACGCGCCTCGTCATCGTGGCGACCGCCGTCTACGCGTCCATCGTCGCGCTGGTGACCGCGCAGGCCCTCGCCGGCCAGTCGATCGTCCACCCCGACGGCGTCTTCCTCGCCGCAGGCTGGCTCATCGCCCTCGGGGGCCTGGCCGCGGCCGCCCTCGTCCTGCTCGTCCGCCCCCCACTATCGACTACGCAAAGAGTGCACGCTTCCCGGGTCTGAAGCGTGCACTCTTCGCGTACTCGACGGGGGTCAGGCGCGGGTGGCGGGGTCGCGGTCGTCGATGTTCGCCGGGGCGGCGGCGTCGAGGTCGGCGGGCAGCTCCAGGGGGCGGCGCGAGTAGTACTCGCGGGCCTTGCGGTAGAAGAGCAGGATCGGGACGATGCCGACCACGATCAGCCCCAGGCCCAGGACGTTGACCACGATCGCGTCGTTCTGGAAGTTCAGCACGATCCCGAGCACGAAGATCACGCCCATGAAGATCGCCCCGACCGCCGGCCACAGCCCGATGAGGATGAAGTTCTTCGCCGACTTGAGCAGCACCTTCCGGTAGGCCACCACCACCGCGACGCCGGCGAGCGTGTAGTAGAACGCGATCTGGATGCCGATGGACGCGATCGCGTTCGTCATGATGTCGCCGACCGTCTTGCCGATGAGGTTCGCGCCGAGGAACAGGATGATCGAGACGCCCACCACGATCAGCGTCGCGAACGCGGGCGTCCGCCAGCGGCGGTGGATGCTGCCGAAGATCTTCGGGATGGTGTGGTCGCGTCCCATCGAGAACAGGGTCCGGGTGACCTGGATGAGCGTGGTCTCCAGCGTGGCGATGGTCGACAGCGCGACCGCGATCACGAGGATCTTGCCGCCGATGCCCGGCCAGACCGCGTCGCCGAGAACGGACAGCACGTTGGCGCTGTTGTTCTCGATCGTCTTCGCGGGGAGGATCACCATGGTCGCGATGGTGAAGATCTCGAACAGCAGGAAGACGATGATCACGCCGATGATGCCCGCCGAGCCGGCGTTCTTGTGCCCGTCCTTGGTCTCCTCGTTGAGGTTGGCGGCGACATCCCAGCCCCAGAAGTAGAAGGCGGCGATGAGCGCGGCCGAGACGAACACGCCCTGGCCGGTGAGGTGCTGGAAGCCGAGCCAGTCCCACGAGAAGGAGGGCCCGGCGTGGGCGGAGGTGGCGGCGCGGACGATCATCAGCACGGCGAAGACGAGCAGGATGCCCACCTCGATCACCGACATGATCCACTGTGCGCGGGCGGTCACGTGCACGCCGAAGAGAACGCACGCCGCCATGACGAGGAACCACAGGGCGCCGACGCTGGTGATGAGCAGGACGTTGTTCGCCTGGTCCGGCGCGAAGAGCGTGACGGTCATCGCACCGGCCGGCAGTGCTCCGGCGACCATGAAGATTGTCGCCGAGATGACGAGGGCCCACCCGGACAGGAAGCCGAGGATGGGGTGCAGCGCGCGGGCGACCCACGAGTAGGCGGCGCCGGCGTTGACGTCGAGGCGGCCGAGGTAGAGGAACGCCCATGCGATGCCGAGCATCGGGATGCCGCACCAGAGCAGGGCGGCCGGGGCGCCGAGGGCGGCGGCGCCGACGAGGGTCGCCGTGGTCGCCGCGATCGAGTAGGCGGGCGCGCTGCCCGCTACGGCCATGACGATGGAGCCGGCGGCGCTGACGCCATCCGACTGCAGTGCATGGTTCTCTCCCGTCGAGTGCTCGGCGCCGCGCGGGGCGTCCGGCCGGGAACTGGTCTGCTGCGTCATTGCTCTCCCTTGGGGCTGCGTGGGTCGCGGGTGCGGCGGAGCTCGGGCGCACCTCGGTGTTGCGACAGGGGGACGTTAGCAACATCCGGGGTCGGAGACAAGCGTTTTACGACGGAATCGGTTGCGGGATCGCCGCGACGGCTCCGGAAAACGTTGTGAATCCTCACATTTGCGACGGAAGAAGTCGCCGGGGCGGTGCACATCGGCCCGCGTCAGCGGACGTGGAGCAGACTCGCTTTCACGCGCTGCCGCTCGGCGGTGGCCTGCCGCACGTAACGGTTCGACGCGGGCAGCCAGACCAGCGCGACGCTCGCTACCGACATCAGTAACAGGAGTGCGTCGAAGACGGCTCGCACCGGATCGTCCGCTCGGATGGAGCGGTCCGAGGCTGCCACGCTGATGATGCTCCAAGCGACGAAGGCGGAGAGAACGACACGTGGCCAGCGGTAGCCCCGCAGGAGCCGCGCCGCGAGGAAGCCGTAGAAGGTGAAGACCAGCACTGCGGACACACCGACGGCAAGGGCGAGGGCAACGCCGCTCTGACGGTCCACGGCACGGCCAGCGCCGATCGGAACCGCGTGGAAGAGGAGAACTTGTACGTCGACACGCTCGAATGTTAATGACCTGGCGGCACCGGCGTTCGCGGGCTGTCCGCAATGCTCACGCCGGCTTGCGCGACGCCGTGACCGTGAACTTCGCGTTGCGCGCGATCTGCCGCGTCGGGCCGACCGCGCGTTCGAGCGCCGGGCGGTAGCCGAGGTGCGAGTTCCACACTGTCCAGAGCTCGCCGCCGGGTGCCAGCACGCGGCCCGCGTCGGCGAACATCCGGTGCGCGATCCCGGTGTGCACGGCACCGCCGATGTGGAACGGCGGGTTCAGCACGATGAGGTCGGCCGACGCGTCGGGCTGGGAGGCGAGGCCGTCGTCCCGCACGACGGTCACGCGGTCGGCCACGCCGTTCGCGGCGGCGGTCGCGGCGGCGGAGGCGACCGCGGCGGCGGACTGGTCCGTCGCGATGACGTCGAGTCCTGGGCGCGAGACGGCGAGCGCAGACGCCAGCACGCCGGTCCCGCAGCCGAGGTCGATCGCGGTGCGCGCCTCCAGCACCGCCTCATCCAGCACGCTGAGCAGAAACCGTGTCCCGATGTCGACCGCCGTGCCCGCGAAGGCGGCGCCGTGCGCGCACACCCAGAGGCCGGTGTCCTCGTCGCGGAGGCGCTCGGGCCAGCGGTCCAGCACGGTCGCCGCGGCGGGATGCGGCTCGCGCGCGGTCAGCACGCGCGCCTTCTGCCGGGCGAGGGACGCCTCCACCGAGCCGAAGACCTCGGCGAGGACGCCGTTCATGGCCGTGGTCATGTGCTTCAGCATCCCGCCCGCGTAGACGATGACGTCGGCCCGCGCGTGCTCGGCGATCAGCGTCGCGATCTCGGCGAGCGCGTCGAGGCTGCGCGGGAGGCGGAGCAGCACCACCTGGGCACCGCGCACCAGCGACTCGTCCAATGCGTGATGCGCGAAGGTGCCGTCCAGCGAGAGGGCGGCGGCGTTCGCGTCCAGCGCGCGTTCACCCGTCAGCGGGTCCTGGTGCACCCGGATGCCTCGGGCACCGCGCGCAGCCGCCGCGAGCGTCAACGCGCCGTACGCATCCCCGATGACGACGGCCCCGGACGTGAGCACCGCGTCCCCCGCGAGGTCGGCGAGCAGCCGGTCGGCGGCGTCGGAGGCGAACAGGTTGGGCGCCTCCACGTCGGGCCACCGCCGCAGCCGCTCATACTCGAACACGCCCTCCATCCAAGCAGAGCGCTCGCCGGCCACCGCCGAG
>JAEWJG010000331.1 GCA_023386675.1 Actinomycetes bacterium | reverse complement strand
CACGGGGGGTGTCGACCGAATGTACCTGCACTTCAGTGGAGGGGGTCAGCGGGGGGGTCAGCGCTTGAGGTTGGTGAGCTCCTGGAGCACCTCGTCGGAGGTGGTGATGATGCGGGCGTTCGCCTGGAAGCCGCGCTGCGCGACGATCAGGTTAGTGAACTCCTGCGACAGGTCGACGTTGGACATCTCGAGCGAGCCGCCCTGGAGCTGGCCGAGGCCGTCCTCGCCCGGGCCGCCGAGCTGAGCGGCGCCGGAGTTGACGGTCGCGCGGTAGGTCGAGCCGCCGGCCTTCTCGAGGCCGCCCGGGTTGACGAAGGTCGCCAGCGCGATGCGGCCGACCGCCTGCTTGTCGCCGTTCGAGAACAGGCCGGTGATGGTGCCGTCCTTGTCCAGGGTGAAGGATTCGAGGGTTCCCGCGGCGCGGCCGTTCTGGTCCTTGAACGCGACGCTGGTGATGCCGGAGAACCCGGTCACCGAGCCGAGGTTCACGGCGACGCCGCCGACCGTGAGCGCGCCGCCCGCGGTGAGGGCGCCGTTGGTGAACGTGAGCGACGTGTTGCCGGTCGCCCCGGCCGCGTCCGTTCCCGCCACATCCCAGCCGGTGCCCGTCTTGGTGAAGGTCAGCGTGAGCTTGCGGGCGGTGCCGTTGGCGTCGAACACCGACACGTCGCGCACCAGCTGGTCGCCGTTGGCGGCGTCCGACGGGAGGTTGCCCGTCACGTTCGCGACGGTCGTCGCCGAGGCCGGCGTGACGGCCTTCAGCGGGATGGTGATGTCGCTCAGCGCGCCGCCCTGCTGGACGACCCCGTTCACCGCGTTCCACCCCTGGAGGACGGCTCCGCCGGGGCCGACCAGGCGGCCGAGGGCGTCCGGGTCGAGAGAGCCCGCGCGGGTGTAGACGGTCTCGCCACCCATCTTCATGACGAAGAAGCCGTCGCCGTTGATCATCATGTCCGTGGAGCGCCCGGTCGCCTGTGCGGCGCCCTGCGTGAAGTTGGTCGAGATGCCGGCCACCAGCACGCCGAGGCCGATCTGAGCCGGGTTGGTGCCGCCGGTCTCGGCATTCGCGCCGCCGGCGCCCCGGACGAGCTGCGACAGTGTGTCCTGGAACTGCACGGCGGACGACTTGAACGCCGTGGTGTTGACGTTGGCGATGTTGTTGCCGGTGACGTCGAGCATGGTCTGGTGCGAGCGGAGGCCGGAGATTCCGGAGTAGAGCGAGCGGAGCATGGGTGGTTCCTTTCGTGAGGAAGAGCGTGAGGTTCAGGCGGTCGGCGCGGGGGCCGGGCTGCTGGTGGGGCTGACGACGCCGAGGATGGAGTCGAGGGCGATCTTCTGGTCGCCGATGCTGACGATCGGCACGGATCCCGCGTACGACACGGACGAGGCCACACCCGTCTGCGTGTCGCCCTTCTTGTCGATGTAGCTCACGGTGTGGCCGATGAGGGCCGCCGCGGCCTGCCGCATCTGCAGGGCGAAGCCCTCCTGCGCGGTGGTGTCCATGCTGGTGAGCTTCTCCATCGTCGCGAGCTGCGTCGTCTGGGAGATCATCTGGTTGGTGTCCATCGGCGAGCTCGGGTCCTGGTTGCGCAGCTGCGTCACGAGCAGCTGCATGAACGCTTCGCTGTCGAGCGACTGCTTCGGCGTTCGCGTGGGTGCGGTGGAGTAGATGCCGCTCGTGGAGGCGGTATCGGCTCCGGTGATGGGGTCGACGGCCACAGTGGCTCCCTTCTAGACGATCAGGTCGATGGTGTGCGCGGACCCGTCCGCGGGTGCGGCGGGGGTGGAGCGGGTGGATGCGGTGGGCGCGGCGCGCTGCCGCGGCTCGTCGCGGGCCGGGCCCGGGTAGCCGCGTCCGTCGCCGGGCGCTTCGCGTTGCGGCGACGGCTGGTTCTGCGAGGACAGGTCGAGCGACCCGCTGAGGCCGGCGCCGCTGAGATAACGACGGAGGTCGGGGAGGATGGCGCGGAGCGCATCCCGCCCGGCGTCGGTCGGGGCGAACAGCTCGACGCGGACTCCCTCTCCCCCGACATGCGCGCGGACGGTCACGGGCCCGAGCGTGTCGGGCGTGACGTGCACGGTCATGACGTGCGCGCCCGCGCCGGCGGCCGCGAGGGTGAAGACCGGACGGGCGAGCTGGCCGGCGAGCGGCGCCGAAGTGGAGGCGGCCGGGGTCGCGGGTGCGGCGAGCTGCGCGGGAAGGGCGCGGTCGACCGCGATGGGCGCCGGTGGCGGTGCCGCGGTCGTGGTGGCGGGAGCGGCGACGGAGTCGGCGAGCGGCTGTCGCGGGCGGGATGCCGGGGCCGGGTTCGTCGTCGAGGCCTGTGCCACGGGCGTGGTCTGAACCGTCGTCGGCACGGCAGAGGTCGCGGGGATGCGGCCGCCCACGTCCGGCGCGGGTCCCCGCAGCGCGGTCGGGACCGAAACGGCGGGGGATGCGGGGGTGACCGCCGCTCTGTCGTCTGCGGCGGGAGCGGAGGCGGGCGCGGGGGTGGCCACCGGCGCGGCGTGGGAGGCGGGGGTGGATGCGGTGAGCGGTCCCTGCTGAACGCTCGCGCTGATCGCCGCCGCTACGACCGGCCCTGGTGTCACGGACATCGCGGCCGGTTCGGTTCCGGCGGGGACGACGGGCTGCGCCGAAGACGCGCTCATCGCTCCGGCACCCCTCGGCGTCGCGACGGATGCTGCCGCCTCTGCGGTCGTCGCAGCGGCGGCCGGAGCCGCCACCGCCGTCGCCGCGACCGCAGCGGCCTGTGCCGTCGGCATCGCCGAGACGGTCTCCTCCCCCATCGCAGCGGCCGGAGCAGATTGCGTCGATGCGGTGGGCAGCACGACCACAGGTACGGCCGGCTCGGTGACACCCTGCTCGACGGCCTGCGCTGCGGGCCCCGTGCTCACCGTGGTGTCGGCGGCCGCATCGGGCTTCGCGTCCGGGGTCGTCGCGTCGGCGCCCGTGGCGGATCGAGCCTCCTTCGCCGCGGCGTCCTTCGGGTGCTGGGCCTTCGCCGACGGGCCGCGGTCGGGGCGCACCGCGTGCGGGCGGTCGCCGTCCGCCTTGGAGGCGGGCGCCGCGGCATCCCGGCTCGTGGCGTCCGTCGCCCCGCGCAGGAA
>JAEWJG010000206.1 GCA_023386675.1 Actinomycetes bacterium | reverse complement strand
CGGGGGCGGGGGGGGGGCGGGGGGCCCGCCGCGGGACGAGCGGAGGTGGTGGTCATGGCTACTTCTGCGACTGCAGCTTGTCGATCTTGTCGGAGGCGGCCTTGAAGGCGTCCTCGACAGAGCCGCTGCCGTTCACGACCGCCTTGGTGTAGGCGTCACGCAGCGCCTGCATCTGCGCGATGGTGTTCGTGCCGGTCGGGTCGTCGGTGGTCCGGGCGGACTGCGATCCGAACTCCTTGTACGCCGGGTGAGACGTGAAGTAGTCGGCGTAGGTCGTGGCCACGTCGGTGCGGATCGGCATCTGGCCGGTCACATCCAGCAGCTTTCCGTCCTGCTCCTTGCTCGTCGCGAACTTGATGACGTCCCACGCCGTGCCCTGGTTCTTGCACGAGGTGTACATGCCGATGTTCTTCGCGTCCGGGAACGTGTAGACCTGGTTCGCCGGCTTGCCGTCCTTGGTCGGCACCGGGACGGAGCCCCACTGGACCTTGTCGCCGTAGTAGGCGATGGCCCACGGTCCGACGATCGCCATCGCGGACTTGCCTTCCGCGAACGCGTCGCCCTGGTACTGCTCGGTGCCGGCGAGGCCGTCGCCGTAGATCTGCTTCCAGAAGTTCGCGACATCGAGCGAGTCCTTGCTCGTGATGGTGGCCTTGCCGTTCTCGATGAACGTCTTACCGCCGGTCTGGGCCGCGAGCAGCGGGAGGTAATCGAAGTTCACCTGGAAGAACTCGCTGGTCGGCGCCGGGTAGATCGCGTACGGAGCGGCGCCGGAGGACTTGATCTTCTGGGCCGCGGCGAGGAAGTCGTCGTAGCTGGCGAGCTTCGGGTTCTCCGGGTCGAGCCCGGCCTTCTGGAAGATGGCCTTGTTGTAGAAGATCATCACCGGGTTCTGCTTCCACGGCATCTGGTAGTAGTCGCCGTCGGCGGACTTGTACTGCTTCGCCGCGTCCCCGCTGCGCGCCTCGATGTACTTCGCGCCGTCGGAGAACTTCGAGAGGTCGACCAGGCCGCCCTGCTTCTGCCACTGGCCGGTGGCCGCCGGGAGGTTGTTGAACACCAGGCAGGGAGTGGTGCCCGCGGTGATCGCGGCGCCGATGACCTCCTCGGTGCTCTTGCCCGCCGGGACCTCCTGAGCCTTGATCTGCTCCTTCGGGTGCGCGGAGTTCCAGGCCGAGACCATGGACTTGCCCCACTGCACCTCCTGCGCGTTGTTCGAGTACCAGATGGTGATGGGGCCGTGCGCCTTCATGGCGTCGCTGGCGCCTCCGCCGCTGGAGCCGCAGGCGGCGAGCGTTCCGGCGACGATGCCGGCGGTGACGAGCGAGACGGCGATTCTCCGCATTCTCATGGGTGTGCCTTTCGATGGGGTTGGTTCAGCGGACGGCCGGCGGCGCCGTGGAGGCGCGCACCACCAGCCGAGCCGGTGGGAGGGCGACGTCGCCCGGTTCGCCGTCCTCCACCAGCCGCAGCAGCGCGGTGGCGGCGGCCTGTCCGAAGCCGGCCGGGTCGTTGTCGAGGGTGGTGAGGGAGGGATAGACGTACGACCCGATCTGGGAGCCGTCCAGCCCGGTGACCGAGAGCTCGCCCGGAAGGTCGAGCCCGCGTTCGTGAGCGACGCCCATACCGGCGATCGCCATGGGGTCGTTCCCGTAGACGATGGCGGTGGGGCGGTCCTCCCCGTCGAGGAGCGCCCCGGTGGCCGCGGCGCCCTGCGCGGGGGAGAAGTCGGTGGGGACGATGAGGGGGGTCAGCCCCGCCTCGTGCGCGGCGCGCTCGAACCGCTCGCGGCGGCGGCGCCCGTGCAGCATCCGCTCGTCGCCGGAGACGTGGGCGATGCGGCGGTGGCCGAGCCCGACGAGGTGGGCGACGAGCGCGTCGATGCCGGGGTCGTAGTCGCGCGTGATCGCGGGGAACGGGCTGCCGCCGGGCGGCTCGCCGAGCGAGACCGCGGACGACCCGAGCCGCTCGACGAGCGGGATGCGGTCGTCGTCGGCGAGGAGGTCGGTGAGCAGGAAGCCGTCGACGCGCTTGTCGGAGGCGAGCCGCGTGTAGGCTCGCTCCTCGGCCGCCGCGTCGGCCACGACGGTCAGGACGAGGACGTTGCCGCGCTCGGAGAGCACCGCCTCGACGCCGGCGATGAAGCCGGCGAAGAACGGGTCGACCTCGATCGTCCGCGGTTCGCGCCGCAGCACCAGGCCGAGCGCGTAGGCGCGGCGCGTGGTGAGCCCGCGGGCGCCGGGGTGCGGCGTCCAGCCGAGCTCGCGCGCGGTCTGCAGGATGCGCTCCCGGGTCTCGGTCTTGACGCCCGGCCGGTCGTTGAGGGTGAGCGAGACCAGCGACTTGCTCACGCCCGCCGCCCGCGCGACATCGTTGATGGTGACGTTGGCGGCGTTCACTTCGGCGTCACCACCGTGAACCCGCCCGGCTGCACGAGCACGAAGCCGTGGGCGCCGGCCGTCTGGGTGCGGCCGACCTGGCGGCCCGCGCCGTCGTAGCTCGTCGCGCTGACGGGACCGGAGGCGGACAGCTTCTGCGGCACGGGGAGGTTCGTCGCGTTGACGTACACTTCGAGTGCGGTGGAGCCGGCCAGACCGAGGTGGGACACGATCGGCTGCACGAGGAGCGCATCCAGCCGAGCGGTGCCGGACACCTTCGCCGTGACGGTGGTCGCCTGTGCGGGGACCGGGACGGGCAGTGTCTGCGGGAGCAGGAACACCGGGCTCGGCGCGATGCCCTGCTCGCCGGCGCGGACGTTGTCCGTACGGCCGAGGGGGAGGGTCACGCGGCCCACGGACGCGGTCCAGCTCGTCGTGCCGGAGCCGCCGGGGCCGAGGTCGGCGATCGGGAGGATGCGCGCGGCGGGGTGTCCGCCCGGCAGCGACACGGTGACGGTCGAGCCCGACTGCGCCTGCAGGTAGGCGCCACCGGACCAGTTGGCCGATCCGGTCCACGCGGACGGCGGCGTCACCGTGGTGACCGCACCGGTCGTCGTTCCGCTCTCGGCTTCCACGACGGTCAGCCCCTGCGTGGCGGTGGTGCGGGTCAGCGCTGTCGCGGTGCGGGCGATCGCGGGATGCGCATCCAGTGCCAGCATGCTGAGCTGGGTGTGGATGACCGACTCGGCGCCGCAGTTGCGGTTGACCGTGCCGTCGGCGGCGATGCCGTCGACGCACACGCCGGTCGCGGGGTCGTATGCGGGGGTTCCGGCGCGGTTCGCGCCGAAGTACCAGGCCGCCTGGGCGCCGGCGAGCGCGGCGAGGCCGGAGGCTCCGGTCGCGTCGGAGGCGGCGATCAGGCCCTCCAGCCGCGAGTCGACGCCGTACGCGATCTGGGTGCGGTCGGCGGGGGTCGGCGTCCAGCCGTTGTCCGGTCCGCCGGTCGCCAGCAGCTGCGCGGTGAACTGGGCGAGGTCGGTGCTAGCGGCCTTCTGCAGTCCGCTGTCGTGGAGGACGCCGGCCGCTGCCGTGAGGGCTGCGGGCTGCATGCCGGCCCAGGCGTGCCAGAACGTGGGGGAGTTCGCCTCGGGCAGCAGCGCGCCGAACGGCCACTGGCCGACGCCGCCGCTCTGCAGGTCTGCGATGCCCTCGCTGTAGTGCGCGAGAGCGGAGCGGGCGACAGTGTCGCCGGGGGCCGCGGCGGCGAAGGCGGAGAGCCCGAGGACGGCCTCGGCGGTCGCGCCTGCACTGCCGACGATCAGCCAGCCGGGAACGGTGACGCCGTTGGCCACCTGCTTCTGCGGGTACTGCGCGAGCGACTGCCGCTGCAGCGCGCCGAGGGCCAGGTGCATCCGGTCGGCGAGGAAGGAGGCGAACGCCGGGTCGGCGGCGCGGAAGCCGGCGTACCC
>JAEWJG010000204.1 GCA_023386675.1 Actinomycetes bacterium | reverse complement strand
CGGTGCGGCACGTGCTGCCCAACGTGCTGCCGCCGATCATCCTCGTCATCTCGGTGTCGTTGGGCACCGCCGTCGCGGCCGAGGCGAGCTTGAGCTTCCTCGGGCTGGGCGTCAAGGCCCCCGCGGCCAGCTGGGGCTCGATGCTCTCGACGGCCTCTTCGAACATTCGCCTCGCGCCGTACCTCGTGTGGCCGCCCGGCATGATGATCTTCCTCACCGTCCTCGCCTTCACCTACGTCGGTGACGGTGTCCGCCGCGCTCTCGTGCGCACCCGATCGGGCAACTGACCGGTCCGGCAACAACCAGGGAGCTGACATTGGCACGTGAGACGGCAGCCGGCGTGATGGCCGGCACCGGGAGCGACGCCACCGGCGCGGCGGCGGACCTCCTGCGGGTCGAGAACCTCAGCGTCGAGTTCCCCGCACCCTCGGGCGGGTGGCAGACGACCGTCCAGGACGTCTCGTTCTCGCTGAAGCCGGGCGGCTCGATGGCGCTCGTCGGCGAGTCCGGTTCCGGCAAGACGGTGACCTCGGTCGCGGTGATGGGACTGACCCGGGCGACGGGCGGGCGGATCGCCTCGGGCCGGATCATCTTCGACGGCACGGACCTCACCGCAGGCACCCAGAAGCAGTGGCGGGACCTGCGTGGCCCCGGCATGGGCATGATCTTCCAGCAGCCGATCCGCAGCCTGAACCCGGCCTTCACCGTCGGCGACCAGATCGCGGAGTCGGTGCGTAGGCACCTGGGCATGAACCGCAAGCAGGCCCGGGCCCGCGCCGTCGAGATGCTCGAGCTGGTGCAGATCCCGCGGGCGGCGCAGCGGGTCGACGAGTACCCGCACGCGTTCTCCGGCGGCATGTGCCAGCGCGTCATGATCGCGATGGTCATGGCGTGCAACCCGCGCCTGCTCATCGCCGACGAGCCGACGACGGCGCTCGACGTGACGGTGCAGGAGCGGATCCTCGGGCTGCTGCGCGACCTGCAGGAACAGACCGGTGTGGCGCTGCTGTTCGTCAGCCATGACCTCGCGGTGGTGGCCGAGCTGTGCCAGCAGGTGGTGGTCATGTACGCCGGCGAGGTCGCCGAGAACGCGCCCGCGGAAAAGATCTTCTTCAACCCGCGGCACCCCTACACCTCCGGCCTGATCGGGTCGATCCCGAAGCCGGGTCTGAGCACCGACCGGCGGCTGCGCGCGATCCCCGGTGGCATCCCGGCCCCGGGCGCCTGGCCGCACGGGTGCCGGTTCAGCAACCGGTGCGCGTACGTCGAGCCGGGCCGGTGCGACGTGGCCCACCCGGGCCTGGTCCGAATCGACGGCGCCACCGGGCACGACGCGCGATGCGTGCGCGCCGCGGAGCTCTCCCTGGATGGAGTGACGGTCTGATGAGCCTGCTCGAGGTCAGGAACCTCACGAAGTCGTTCAGCTCCGGCCGGGACTGGCTCGGCCGGCGGACGAAGTGGTCGCACGCGGTCAAGGGGGTGAGCTTCACCCTGGAGCGCGGTGAGTGCCTCGCGGTCGTCGGTGAGTCCGGCGCGGGCAAGTCGACGGTCGGGCGCATGGTGCTGCGCCTCATCGAACCGGACTCCGGGTCAGTGACCTTCGACGGGGTCAATGTGCTGGCCACGAAGCCGAAGCAGCTGCGCGAGCTGCGCCAGCGGATGCAGATGATCTTCCAGGATCCGTACAGCTCGCTCGACCCGCGGATGACGATCAAGGACGCGGTCGCCGAGCCGCTCCTCGTGCACACCGACAAGGACCGCGCCACGCGTGAGCGGGAAGCGGTCGAACTGCTCGACAGGGTCGGTATCGGCGCACGCTACCTGGGGCGCTACCCGGCCGAGCTGTCCGGCGGGCAGCTGCAGCGGGTCGCCATCGCACGGGCGCTGACGATGCGGCCGAGCCTCATCGTGTGCGACGAGCCGGTCGCGGCGCTGGACGTGTCCGTGCGGGCGCAGGTGCTCAACCTGCTGCTGGACCTGCAGGAGGAGCTGGGTCTGGCGTACCTGTTCGTCTGCCACGACCTGGCTCTCGTCGAGGTCATCGCCGACCGGGTCATGGTGATGGCGTCCGGTGAGGTCGTCGAGGCGGACACGACGGCGCAGATCTTCGGCAACCCGCAGCAGGAGTACACGAAGAAGCTGCTCGCGGCGATTCCCCTGCCGCTGCCGCGGGACGCGCAGGGCAACCGGCTCGTCGCGCCGGGAACGGTGGGCTGAGCGATGACCGCCACAACGGGACCGACACGGACGCAGCTGCTCGCACGGTTCGCCACGACGACCCGCGACGAGGACATCCCAGCGGCGGTGCGTGACTACGGCAAGCTCGTGCTGCTCGACTCGCTCATCTGTGGTCTGGCGGCCGTGCGGTTACAGCGCAGCCGCATGGTCCAGCAGGTCGCCGCCCGGTTCGGCGGCCCGGCCGAGGCGACGGTGTTCGGGCTGGAGCAGCGCGTCGCGGCGATCAACGCCGCGCACGCCAACGCGGACATGATGAACGCGTTGGACGCCGACGACACCTTCTTCAACTCGGCCCACTTCGCGGTGTTCGGGGTCGCGGCCGGACTGGCCGAGGCCGAGCGGCTGCACGCCGGCGGGGCGGACTTGTTGCGCGCGAGCATCCTCGCCTTCGAGATCAACGCCCGGCTGAACCTGTCGACCTCGCTCATGGCGTTCAAGGACGGGCAGTTCCACTGGTCGCCGCTGTCGTCGCACGGCTACGCCTCGATGGGCACGGCCGCGGCGTGCGCCGTCGTCGGCGGCTGGGAGCCCGAGCGCCTGACCCACGCGCTCGGCCTGATCGCCTGGCTGGCCCCGCCGGCGAAGAACTCCTACATGGCCGAGCGGCGCTCGTTCAACGCGTTCAAGTACGGCCCGTACGG
>JAEWJG010000186.1 GCA_023386675.1 Actinomycetes bacterium | reverse complement strand
TCGGCAGCGAGCGGCAGGCCGTCGTCCATCGTGATGATGACGTCCCAAAGGATCCGCATGCCGTCGCGGACCTGCTGCATTCGGGCGGCGGTCTCGGTCACGGGCCGGCAAACCTCAATTCTCAGGGATGTGGACGATGAGGTCGACGCTGAGGGCGCAGCCCGGCACTTCCTGGGAGTCCCGTGGGACCTCGTAGAACCCGGCGGCGGGCAGCCCGTTCGTGAAGGGCTCGGGCCAGGCCTGGAAGACGGCGGGCAGGTCCTCGAGGTCGGACAGGAACAGGTCGGCGCGGACCGCGTTCTCGATCGACGTCCCGGCCGCCTCGCAGATCGCCGCCACGTCCTCGTGGATGCGCCGCACCTGGTCGACGATGTGGCGGCGGGTGTGCGGCAGGCTGCGGGCGAAGGCGCCGCCGGGCGCGCCGGAAGCGGTGCGTCCGAGCTGCGTGGACAGGAACAGCAGGGACCCGCTGCGGATCGCCTGGGCCTGGTGCCCGATCGGCGCGAGCGCGTTGTCCGCGTGGATGATGTGGCGGTCGCCGCCGTGCCCGGGGCGCGCGACGATGACGTAGATCTCGACGTTGCCGCCCTTGACCCCGCCGATGCCGGAGACCGGGACGATGGTGCGCGCAGGCGGGTCGGCCGGCCAGTGCGTGGCCCAGACCTCGTCGATGGCGGGCAGCTGCCGGACGCCCTCGGGCGTGAGGTAGATGACGACCTTGACGACGTCGCGCCACTCCCCGCCGGCCGCCTCCATCGTGATGCGGATCTGACGCAGCGTCTCGTCGGTCTCCGCGGCGACCTGGTTGCCGTACCAGATGTGCTGCGGCACGCGGGCGTTCGGGTGCAGGCCGGACTGGAAGTCGGTCGGGATGAAGCCCGCGCTGAACAGGTAGGGGCCGGACTCGACGCCGACCGAGTAGCCACCGAGCGGGTTGTGGACGTCGTGAGCGTAGGCGCGCTTCTCGACACCGGACCCGTCAAGCAACGAGATGAGCTGGACCTCGACGTGCGTGTCGGTGGCGACGAGGCGCTCGACTGGCAGCAGGCAGCTCGCCGGGCGGTCGGACAGGAGGAACTCGTCGCGGCCCTGAATGTACGAGTGCGCGACGAAGCGCCAGTCCTCCCAGTGGGTCTGGTAGCGCGGCGTCCACCCCGGCTCCAGGCGCCCGTCGGTGTGGAAGGTCGGTTGCCACTGGTTGATGCACACGCCCTGATCGAGGCTCGACCCGGCAACGGTGAGTGCGGCGTCGAGGCGGCGGTACACCTCGCGGATCTGCTTCTTCACCGGGTGGCCGCTGTGCAGCGGCAGGCCCGGCTCGACCTGCGCGGCCTCGACGAGCCCACCGTTGTCGAAGTCGGTGGCGCTCATCGAAGCGGTGAACGCGAAGGGGCCGGCGGTGACGACCGGGCTGCTCGGGTACCAGTCAGGAAAGGACGCGTCGGGCACGTCGTGGACGACGCGAGGGCTGTTCTGAGTCAAGGCGGGGCCTCCAGGGGTTGTGCTGCTCGGAAGGCGTTTCACAGGGTCTGGCCGCCGTCGACCATGAGGGTCTGGCCGAGGATCATCCCGTTGACGGGGCTGAGCAGGAACGCGGTGGGCAGGATGAGCTCACGGGCGTCGAGGATGCGGCCGGCCGGGATCCCCGCGACGACCGACGCGGTGAAGTCCGGGTCGGCGAAGAGGGCCTCGTTGACGGGCGTCAGCGTCGCGGTCGGGCCGATCGCGTTGACGCGGACACCGCGCGGCGCCCACTCGACGGCGAGGGTCTCGGCGAGCATCGACACGGCGGCCTTGCTCGCGTTGTAGCTCGACCAGTCCGGGAAGCCGCGGCGGGCGAAGCTCGAGCTGGTCAGGACGATCGAGCCGCCGTCGGTCATCCTCTTGGCCCCGCTACGGGCGGTGAGGAACACGCCGTTGAGGTTCGTGTCGACGACGGAGCGGAAATCCTCGGCGCTGACCTCGAGAGCGGGCTGGACGACGGCGATGCCGGCGTTGGCGACAACACCGTGCAGACCGCCGAAGGTCGCGACGGCGCGGTCCATGGCCGCCTCGACAGAGGCCTCGTCGGTGACGTCGGCGACGGCGTAGGCGAACGAGGTGCCGGCCTGCGCGGCCTGCTCGGCGACCGCGGCCAGTCCTTCCTCACGCCTGGCGAGACCGAGGACGTTGACGCCGAGCTCGGCGAGGCCGAGGGCGACGGCCTGCCCGATGCCGGAGTTGGCGCCGGTGACGACGACAGTGCGCCCGGCGAGGCCGAGGGCCTGCCCGAGCGAGGAGCGCAGCGCGGGGTCGATGAGGATGGCCATGTCACTGGTCCATCTGCGGCGCGCCGAGGACCCGCTGGATGAGGCGCATCCGCTCACGCCGGAGCACGGCCTGCAGCCGCTCGGAGGGCAGGTGCTCGTCGACGGTCGAGTCGGACAGCGTGCCCTTGTCCGCGAGGACCTCCTCAAGGACGAACAGCCGGTCCTTGGTCACCCACAGCTCCTCGGCGAGACCCTCGATCATCCGGGCGAGATCGTCGATCGTCGCGTGCTCCAAGTACTTGGGAACTTCCATGGCTTCCTCTCAGGGGGTGGCGCGGTGTCGTACCGCCGCCGGGGCGAGGGCGTTCGCAGGGGCAGCGTGTCGGCTCGAAGGCGTGGTGTCTCAGGCTGCGGGCTTGACGCCCTTGGTGATCCATGGGTAGTTGGCCGCGCCCACGCCGTACTCCTGGACGTCGACGAACCCGGCGGACTCGAGCAGAGCCTTCCGGTCGGTGAGGAGCGCCCCGCGCCAGAACGGCTCGTTGCGGTTGTCCGTCTCCCAGTCGAGCACGACCGAGCGGAAGAGGCTCTCGTGCTCGCTGTAGGGCGCGACGTCGGCGACAAGGAACTCTCCGCCGGGCTTGGTGACCCGGAACGCCTCCTTGACCACAGCCTTGGCGGCCGGGGCCGGGATCTCGTGGAAGAGGATGAAGGCCGTGGTGAGGTCGAAGAGGTCGGCGTCATAGCCGGTGGCCTCGGCCTGGGCCTGGCGCAGGCTCCACTCGAAGCCGTTGCGTGCGGCGACGAGCTTGGCGTGCAGCAGCTCGCTCGGGCCGAGGTCGACGCCGTGGATCTTCGCGTTCGGATAGGCGTGCTGCAGCGCGAGTGCGTAGCGGCCGGTCCCGATGCCGAGCTCGAGGATGTTGTCGTAGTGGTCGCGGTTGCCTTCGACGGCGGTGACGTAGCGCAGGTCGGAGAAGTGGCTGCCCGGCTTGATGGCTCCGATCCCGCCGGTCGCGAAGATCAGGTCGTAGACGTAGTCGTGGATGATGAAGCCCATGTGCTCGTGGCCGTCCCAGCCACCGGGCGTGAGGTGGAACTCCGTCGTCCAGTATTCGGGGATCTCGACGTCCGGGTTGAGCTCGAGCACGCCACCCTTACCGGCGTTCGCCTCGTACTCCGCCCGGATC
>JAEWJG010000173.1 GCA_023386675.1 Actinomycetes bacterium | reverse complement strand
CCGCCCGTTCGGCGTCCCGCACCCCACTCCCCCGCGACGTGGCGTACGCAAGCGTCGGGGCGACGGCTGGACCGCCCTCGCCTACCTCTGGCCCGGCCTCGCCGGCTTCACCTTCTTCATCGTGGTGCCGCTGATCGGCTCGCTGGTGATCAGCCTGTTCGAGTGGCCGCTGTTCGGATCGCCGACCTTCCTCGGCCTCGCCAACTACCAGAAGCTGTTCAGCGACCCCACCTTCTACACCGTGCTGTTCAACACGGTCATCTTCGCCTTCGTCTATACGGCGCTGAACCTCGTCCTGGCGCTGGCGGTCTCGCTGTGGCTGAACACCCGCATCAAGTTCGCGGGCTTCTGGCGGGTCGTCTTCTTCCTGCCCGCGATCACGCCGATGGTGGCGAACGCGCTGGTCTGGCGCCTGATGCTCAGCGACAACGGACTGGTCAACTCGGCACTCGCGAGCATCGGGATCGACGGGCCGAGCTGGCTCTCCGACTCGCGGTTCGCCCTCGCGTCGGTCATCGCGATGTCCGTGTGGCAGTCGTTCGGCTACAACGTGATCGTGCTCTCGGCCGGCCTCGGCGGCATCCCGAAGGAGATCCTGGAGGCCTCCCGGATGGACGGCACCAACGCGTGGCAGCGGCTGCGGTCGATCATCCTGCCGATGATCTCGCCGTCGCTGTTCTTCACCATGACGATGACCATGATCGGCGCCTTCCAGGTGTTCGTGCAGCCGCAGATCCTGACGCAGGGCGGACCGGGAGAGGCGACGAACACGTTCGTGCTGTACCTGTACCGCAACGGCTTCGTCTTCGACCGGCTCGGCTACGCGTCCGCGCTGGCGTGGATGCTGTTCATCGTCGTCATGCTCATCACCGCGCTGCAGTTCGCCGGCCAGAAGAGGTGGGTCAACTATGACAAGTGACACGCTCACCCGGGTCCGTCACCGCCTGCGCCCCGCGCAGCGCGCGGTCGCCGCGAAGACGTGGCTGAACACGGCGCTGATGGCGGTCGTCGCCCTGGTGTTCACGTTCCCCTTCATCTGGATGTTCTTCTCGGCGCTCAAGCCGGAGTCCGAGGTCTTCTCGCCGCATCCGTCGTTCCTCGGCTCCGAGGTGAAGTGGTCGAACTTCGTCGACGCCTGGACGCTCGTGCCCTTCGGCCGCTTCATCCTCAACGGCTTCGCCGTCTCGATCTGCGGCGCGCTGCTGTCCGTGATCGTCGCCGTGCTGTCGGCGTACGCGTTCTCGCGGCTGCGGTTCAAGTACCGCGACCGGCTGTTCCTGCTCTACGTGCTCACCCTGGTGCTGCCGCAGGAGGTGCTGGTCGTCCCGCTGTTCATCATGATGAACCAGCTCGGCCTGGTCGACACGTACGCGGCGCTGATCATCCCGTTCGCGTTCACCGCGTTCGGCACCTTCCTGCTCCGGCAGTTCTTCCTGACCATCCCTGTCGAGTTCGAGGAGGCCGCGCTCATCGACGGCGCCTCCCGGTTCCGGACGCTGTGGTCGGTGCTGCTGCCGCAACTGACGGCGCCGATCTCGGTGCTCGGCGTGTTCTCGTTCGTCGGGTACTACAACTCGTATCTGTGGCCGCTGATCATCATCAACAGCCAGGAGCTTGCGACCGTCCCGCTCGGGCTCTCGATGTTCACCGGCGAGCACGGCACCCAGTGGAGCCTGATGATGGCCGCCTCGACCATCGCGATCATCCCGTCGCTCATCATCGTCGCCGTGCTGCAGCGCCAGCTCATCAAGGGCGTCGCCCTCGGCGGCTTCGGCGGACGCTGACCCGTGCCGCAACCAGAAAGCAGGAGACCATGACCCTCGCCCCGCCCGCCGTCCTCACCGGAGTCGACGGCACGATCGTCAGCGCCGAGGCGTGGCTCAGCGACCTGGAGGTGGAGACGGTCCGCACGGACGCCGTGCAGTCGTTCCTCAAGCAGGAGACGATCTTCGTCCGCCTGCGCACCGCGGACGGCGTCGAGGGCATCGGGTACAGCTACACGATCGGCACCGGAGGCGGCGCCGTGCTGAGCCTGCTGCGCGAGACCCTGCTCGACGTTCTGATCGGCCTGGACGCGAACCGTCCGGAGGAGGTGTGGCGCGCACTGTTCTCCTCCACCCGGGCGACGACGGTGGGGCTGATCACCTCCCTCGCGCTGGCGGCCGTCGACACCGCGGTCTGGGATGCGCGGTGCAAGGCCGCCGGACTTCCGCTGTGGGTGGCCGCGGGCGGCGCCCAGCCGGGCATCCCCCTCTACGACACCGAGGGCGGATGGCTGCACTTCGGCACCGACGAGCTCGTCGCGCAGGCGCTCGAGTCGCAGGCCCGCGGCTTGAGCGGCGTGAAGATCAAGGTCGGCAAGCCGCGGGCGCACGAGGACTACGAGCGACTGCTCGCCGTGCGCGAGGCCGTCGGCGACCGGATGGACATCATGGTCGACGCGAACCAGTCGATGACCGCGGCGGAGGCCATCCGGCGCGCGGCGCTGTTCGAGAAGCTCGACGTCTTCTGGTTCGAGGAGCCGCTTCCCGCCGAAGACATGGCCGGGCACCGGCGGCTGGCGTCCTCCACGTCGGTGCCGGTCGCGGTCGGCGAGTCGATCTACTCGGTGGGGCACTTCCGCGAGTACCTGCAGTCGGGCGCCGCCTCCATCGTCCAGGTGGATGTGGCCCGGGTCGGCGGGATCACGCCGTGGCTCAAGGTGGCGCACCTGGCCGAGGCGTTCAACGTGTCCGTCGCCCCGCACTTCCTGATGGAGCTGCACGTGTCGCTCTGCTGCGCGGTGCCGAATGCGCTGTACCTGGAGCACATCCCGCAGCTGCGCGCGGTCACGCGATCGGAGATGGCGATCCGCGACGGGCAGGGGCTCGCGCCCTCCGCGCCCGGCCTCGGCATCGAGTGGGACCTGGATGCCGTCGACGACCTGCGGGTGGCGTGATGGAGCAGACGACACGATCCTTCGGCCGCGGCGGACTGACCGTCGGTCCGATCGCGTACGGCTCGGCGGCGCTGGGAAACCTGTTCGCCGCGCGTCCCGAAGACGTCTGGCCGGGGATCGTCCCCGCGGCCTGGCAGGCGGGCATCCGCTACTTCGACACCGCCCCGCACTACGGGCTGGGCCTG
>JAEWJG010000171.1 GCA_023386675.1 Actinomycetes bacterium | reverse complement strand
CACGTGATGTGGCTGGGCGACGACGCCGGCGGGCTCGACAGCGCGCTCCGCCGCTGGTTCGGGCCGCCGACGGCCTGAGCGGCGTCCGTCAGCCGGGCGTCGCCGGTTCGATCACCAGGCTCCCGCGCGAGAACTCGATGACCACCTCGCGCTCCGTGGACGTCCGGGCCGACCGCACGGTGTCGCCCTGGAGCGACAGCACCGCCTGGCGAAACCCCGGATCGCCGAACCGCAGGATCCGCGACCCGACCACCACCGTCGGCCACTGCGGGATGGTGAGCACCGTGCGCAGCTCGCTCGCGAACTCCAAGCGGGGGTCGTCCGAGTCGAAGACGATGCGCGTGAACGTCGAACCGTGCAGCTCTTCGACCAGCCGGGTGCTCCGGTCCGACCACGCGTTGACGCCGGCCGCGCGGACGGCGTCGCGGCGGTTCAGGCGTCGCGCCACGAGCACGGCGCCGGCGATGAGGGCGGAGCAGACGAGGAAGATCGTCGCGCCGAGGGCGGCGTGGTCCACGTTCACCCGCTCGTGCGTGGCGGGTTGTAGGCGAACTCGATGCGGATGCCGTTGTCGTCTTCCACGAAAGCGGCGTAGTACCGCTCGTTGAAACGCGGGTACAGCTTCGGGTCGCGCACCGACGTCCAGCCCGCCGCGAGCGCGATCGAGTGGAGCCGGTCGACCTCGTCCGGCGTGACGATGTCGAAGGCGAGGTGCTGCCAGCCGACACGTCCATGACGGTGCGGTCCCGAACGCTCCTCGCGCTCGGAGAACAGGATCAGCTCGGTCTCGGCCCCGCAGTCCCAGGAGACCGATCCGTCGGCGTCGTGCCGCGTGTACCCGAGTGCGGTCAGCACCGGATCGAATTGGGCGATCGCGGACGGCAGGTCGGCGACGGTGATGCCGAGGTGGTCGACGAGGGCCATGCGAGCGAGTCTAGGGGAGGCCTGCTACTGGAGGGCGGACGTCAGTCGGGCCACTCCGTCGAGGAAGGTCGCTGATCTGGGCTCGCGCAGCCACTCCTCGAGCGTCAGCTGCCGCCCTGCGTCGCGGTAGCCCTGCTCCACGACCCGCATCTGTTCGACGAACGAGCGGCCGTAGGCGAGAAGAGTCACTTCGGAGTTCAGCGCGAACGACCGGATGTCCATGTTGCTCGACCCGATCACGGCGACGTCGTCATCGATCGACAGGTGCTTCGAGTGCAGGATGTACGGCGCCGGGTACAACCAGATCTGCACCCCCGCGCGGAGGAGCGGCTCGTAGTACGACCGTTGCGCATGCCACACCGCGCCCTGGTCGCCGATCTCGGAGACGAAGAGCTGCACCTCGAGTCCGCGCTGACAGGCGGACGTGATGGCGTACATCATCGCCTCGTCCGGGACGAAGTACGGGCTGGTGATGATCACCTTCCGCTGCGCCGAGGTGACGAGGGTCAGGAACTGGCGGAGGTTGTTCTCGCCGTCGTAGCCCGGCCCGCTCGGGACCACTTGGCAGACGAGCGACGCTGGGGAGGGGTCGGCAGGCACATCCACCGCTCGCACCCGGGCGTCCGCGCCGAGCAGTTCGCCGGTCTCGAGGTACCAGTCGGAGACGAAGACGGCGTTGGTCTCGGCCACCACCGGCCCCGTGATCCGTGCCATCAGCTCCTGCCACTGCAGCCCCCGCTTGAGGTTCTTCGGAGTGTTGTAGCTGCGGTCGATCAGGTTCTGCGACCCCATGTGCGCGACGAGACCGTCGACTACGACGAGCTTGCGATGGTTGCGCAGATCGGGCCGCTGGTATTCGCCCGAGAACGGCCGGACCGGAAGCATCCAGCTCCAGGTCACTCCGATGCGGTCGAGCTCGGCGAAGGTCTTCTCGCTGTCGACGGCGCGCCGTGAGGCGACGTAGTCGGCGAGCAGCCGCACCGTCACGCCGCGCTGCACCGCCCTCTCCATCGCGGCGAAGAAGGGCTTCGTGGTCGCATCCCAGGACACGATGAAGAATTCGACGTGGACGAACGCCGTGGCCGTCTCGATGTCGGCGGTCATCGCCTCGATCGACGAGCGGTAGTCGCCGATGAGCGTTGCGGTGTTGCCCGCGACCGCCGGGAGCGCCCCGTTCTCGCGGTTCTGGCGTGCGAGCGAGGCGAACCAGTCGGGGAAGTCGCCGCGGTCGCCGAGGGGCGGGATGCCGTCAGCGCGGGCGGTGATGATCCGATCGAGCTCGTTCTGCTTGTCGCGGCGCTTCTTGGGCAGCCGCACGTTTCCGATCACCAGGAACAGGAGGATCCCGACGAACGGGATGAGGAAGATCGCGAGCAGCCACGCCATGGCCGCCGTCGGTTTGCGGTCGCGGGGCACGATGATGAGCGCCGCGATGCGGATGGCGAGGTCGGCGACGATCAAGATGCCGCCGAGGATCGGGAATTGCTCCGGGTTCATGCGACCGCCTTCCCGGTCCGGGCCGACGCCGCGGCAGCGTGCCGGGCGGATGGTGGTCGGGAGTATGACAGGGGAGGGCACGGCTCGGGAAGGCGGCCGTCGTACGGCGAAGGGCGCAGGGTCCGTGAC
>JAEWJG010000079.1 GCA_023386675.1 Actinomycetes bacterium | reverse complement strand
CGTCGGCCTCGGCCTCGTCCGGCTCCGGCTCGTCGCCCGCGGTGGCGTCCGCCGCCTCGTCGCGCGCGATCCCGGGCAGGTCGTCGTAGCTCACGAACTCGTCGCAGGCCGCAGCGAGGGACTTCGCGGTGGAGCCGGCCACGCCGATCCCCACGACGTAGCGGTTCAGCCGCTTCGCGCGCTGGGCCAGCGGGACGTAGTCGGAGTCGCCGGCCACGATCACGACGTGGGTGAGCTCGGGGAGGCGGAACAGGTCCTCGACCGCATCCACGGCGAGCCGGATGTCGGCGCCGTTCTTCGCGTATGCGGCGGCCGGGAACAGCTGCACCAGGTCGACCGCGCGGCCCACCAGCTGGCCGCGGTACTCGGCGTTGACCGCGGCCGACCAGTCGGCGTAGGCGCGGGTGAGCACGAGCGTGCCGAACGACGAGGTGAAGTCGATGATCGCGCCGAGATCGACACGCGCCTCCGCCAGCTTCTCGGCGAAGGACGCCTTCGGCTGGGTCGCGCTCGACTTGGGCCGGTCGCGCATGAAGGAGCCGCGTCCGTGCACCTGGTCGTAGCGCGAGATGATGATGTTGTCGAAGTCGATGTAGACCGCGACGCGGCCATCCCCAGGTTCAGTCACCCTTCCAACCTAGCCGCCTCGCCCTCTCCGCCCACTATCCAGTACGGGAAGAGTGCACGCTCTCAGGGCGTGTCGCGTGCACTTCGTGCGGACTCGATGGTGGGCGACGGCTAGCGGGCGTAGCGGTCGGCGACGGTGAGGGCGTCGTCGATCGCGGCCAGGCCGCGGCGCAGGTCGTCCTCGGAGATGACTAGCGGTGGGGCGATGTGGACCCGGTTGAAGTGGGTGAACGGCCAGACGCCGGCCGCCTTGCACGCCGCCGCGACCTCGGCCATGGGGGCCGCATCCGCGCCGGCCGCGTTGAACGGCACCAGGGGTTCGTGCGTCTCGCGGTCGCGCACCAGCTCCAGCGCCCAGAACAGGCCGCGGCCGCGCACCTCACCGAGGGACGGATGCCGCTCCAGCCAGGAGGTGACCTCCGGCTCCACGACGCGCGCGCCCAGGTCGCGCACCCGCTCCAGGATGCCGTCCCGCTCGAAGACGTCGAACGTCGCGACGCCCGCGGCGCACGCCAGCGGGTGCCCGGAGTACGTCAGGCCGCCCTGGAACGCCACATCGTCGAAGAACGACGCGATCGCGTCCGAGATGACGACACCGCCCAGCGGGACGTACCCGGAGTTGACGCCTTTGGCGAAGGTGATGAGGTCCGGGACGACGTCGAACGCGTCCACCGCGAACCACTCGCCGACCCGCCCGAAGCCCACCATGACCTCGTCGGCGATGTACACGATCCCGTACCGGTCGCACAGCTCGCGCACACCCGCGAGGTAGCCGGGCGGCGGCACCAGCACGCCGTTGGTGCCGACGATCGTCTCGATGATGATCGCGGCGACGGTCGCAGCGCCCTCCAGCACGATCACGTTCTCGAGGTGCTCGAGCGCGCGCTGCGTCTCCTCCTCCGCCGTCGTCGAGTGGAAGGCGGAGCGGTAGGGGTAGGGCCCGAAGAAGTGGGCGACGGATCCGTCGCTCGGCTCGTTCGCCCAGCGGCGCGGGTCGCCGGTGAGCGAGATCGCCGTCGCCGTGCCGCCGTGGTACGAGCGGTACATCGACAGCACCTTGCGGCGTCCGGTGACCCGGCGGGCGAGGCGGACCGCGTACTCGTTCGCGTCGGCGCCGCCGTTCGTGAAGAACACCTTGTTCAGCGTCCCTGGTGCGACCTCGGCGATGCGCCGGGCGAGCTCGCCGCGCACGTCGTTCGCCATCGACGGCTGCACGGTGGCGAGGCGTCCCGCCTGCTGCTGGATGGCCGCGACCAGATCCGGATGCTGGTGCCCGAGGTTGAGGTTGACCAGCTGCGAGCTGAAGTCGAGGTACGCGTTGCCCTCGTAGTCCCAGAAGGTCGAGCCCTCGCCCGCGGCGATGGGCAGCGGGTCGATCTTCGCCTGGGCGCTCCACGAATGGAAGACGTGGCCGCGATCGTCGCTGCGCACCTGCTGCTCGGCGGCGGCGTCGCCGAAGGGGTGCTCGACGCCGTGCCGGTCGGTGTAGCCGGTGCGCGCCGGGGCGGAGGTGCCGGTTGCGGTGAGGATGGTGTCGGTCATTCTGCTTCGTCGCCTTCGATCAGGAGTTGCCGGGGAACGCGAGCTCGATCTTCGAGTGCACCGGGTCGGGCCAGCGCGTCGTCACGACCTTGCTGCGCGTGTAGAAGTGGAACGACTCCGGGCCGTAGATGTGCGAGTCGCCGAACAGCGAGTTCTTCCAGCCGCCGAAGGAGTAGGCGCCGACCGGCACAGGGATCGGCACGTTGATGCCGACCATGCCGACCTCGATCTCGAACTCGAAGCGGCGCGCGGCCCCGCCGTCGCGGGTGAACAGCGCGACGCCGTTGCCGTACGGGTTGGCGTTGATCAGCTCCACGGCCTCCTCGTAGGTGTCGACGCGGACGACGCTGAGCACCGGGCCGAAGATCTCGTCGTCGTACGCCTTCATGCCGGGCTTCACGTGGTCGAGCAGGCTGACGCCGACGAAGAACCCGTCGCCGTCGAACGCGCGCTGCGTGCCGTCGGCGACGACCGTCGCGCCCTCGGCCGCCGCGCCGGTGACATAGGAGGCGACCTTGTCGCGGTGCTCGCCGGTGATCAGCGGGCCCATCTCGCTCGCCGCATCGGTGCCCGCGCCGATCCGCAGCCCGTCGAGGCGCGAGTGGATGGCCGGCACCAGCCGGTCGCCCACCTCGCCGACAGCGACGACCACGCTCACGGCCATGCAGCGCTCGCCGGCGGAGCCGTAGGCGGCCGAGATCGCGGCGTCGGCCGCGGCGTCGATGTCCGCGTCCTCCAGGACGACCATGTGGTTCTTCGCGCCGCCGAGGGCCTGCACGCGCTTGCCGTTCGCGGACGCACGCTGGTAGATCGAACGGGCGATCGGGGTGGAGCCGACGAAGCTCACCGCGGAGATGTCGGGGGAGTCGAGGATCGCATCCACCGCCTCCTTGTCGCCGTGCACCACGTTGAGGACGCCGTCGGGCAGCCCCGCCTCGCGGAACAGCTTGGCGAGGAAGACGGACGCGCTCGGGTCCTTCTCGCTGGGCTTCAGCACGACGGTGTTGCCGCACGCGATCGCGCTCGCGACCATCCACAGCGGAACCATGACCGGGAAGTTGAACGGCGTGATGCAGCCGACGACCCCGACGGGCTGCTTGACGCTGTGCACGTCGATGCCGGTGGAGACCTGCTCGCTGTACTCGCCCTTGAGCTTGTCGATGAGTCCCGACGCGAACTCGACGTTCTCGAGGCCGCGGCCGATCTCGCCCGCGGCGTCGGAGAGCACCTTGCCGTGCTCGCTGGTCACGATCGCGGCGAGCTCGTCGCGGCGCTCGGTGAGGAGGTGGCGGAGGCGGAACAGCACGTCGGCGCGCTTGGTCAGGCTGGTGGCGCGCCAGGCCGGGAAGGCGGCCTTCGCTGCGGCGATCGCGGCCTCCGTCTCGGCGGTGGACGCCAGCGCGACCTCGTGCTGACGCTCGCCGGTGGCCGGGTTGTACACGGGACCGGTGCGGTCGGGGCGGCTGCCGTCGGCGGGGGCCTCGGCGCCTGCGATGAAGTGTCGGATCAGGGCCACGGGGGTCCTCCAGGTGGATCGTCCCGGACGTTCTGCCCGGGGATGACGGTAGGCTTTCATCCCAATGATCACAGAGCGGGGGCGTGGACAGCGATGCCAGATCGTCGGGACCCGCAGATGGGCCGCACAGTTCGTCCGGAGGCGGCCGTGGCGGTGACGCGTGCGCAGTCCGCCGTGCTGCCGACGCTCCGCGAGGTGCTGCGGATGGAACCGGTCGCGCGGGCGCTGCCTGAGCTGCTGACCGGGCGGGAGCGGGTGGATGCGCCGGTGCGCTGGGTGCACGTCGCC
>JAEWJG010000051.1 GCA_023386675.1 Actinomycetes bacterium | reverse complement strand
GTCACGGCCGCGGCTCCCGCGAGGCGGCCGCGGCCGGGACGATGGCCGCCCCGTGGGCGGCGGCTCCGGCGCGCGGTATCGCGGACGACACCGTGGCGCGGGCGAGGATGGCGAGCTTCACGCGGGTGGGGACGCTCACCCGCCGGGTCAGCAGCTCGGCGGCCGGCGTCTCGCGGATGCGGTCGCTCAGCTCGGCGAACAGCCCGTGGGCCGCGGTGATCGCACGGCGGCAGTTGTCCGGGAGGTCCGGGATGGCGTCGGCCGCCGCCCCGAGGTCGCAGTCGATGTCCACGACGAGCGCCAGCTTCTGCCGCTCGGTCAGCCGTGCCGGGTCGATCCCCGGGAAGTAGCTGCGGCCCAGCTCCGTCCAATCCACCGCCAGGTCGCGGAGGAAGTTGATCTTCTGGAACGCGGCGCCGAGCCGGCGCGCCCCCGCCTCCAGCCGCAGCCGGCTGTCGTCGGGCACGGGGCTGTCGGCGAGGAACACTTTGAGGCACATCAGGCCGATCACCTCGGCGGAGCCGTACACGTAGTCGCGCAGCTCGTCGGCGGTGAAGTCCACCGGGCTCAGGTCGCGGCGCATGGACGCGAAGAACGGGCGCGTGAGGTCGACGGTGATCCCCGAGGCGCGGGCGGTGACGGCGAACGAGTGCACGACGACGTTGGCGCTGTAGCCGGTGCGCATGGCGCGCTCGGTGTCCGCCTCCAGGGCGTCCAGCAGCTCGCGCTGCTCGTCCACGGTCAGGCCGGCCTCCGCGGCGGCGCCGTCCACGATCTCGTCGGCGACGCGCACGAGCGCGTAGACGTCCTCGACCTGCGGGCGGATGCGGGCCCCGAGCAGCCGGGTCGCCATCCCGAACGAGGTCGAGTAAGCGTGGATGATGGTCGCGGCGCCGGCGTGGGCAGCGTCCGTGTATGTGTGCAGGTCGGTCGGCGGTGTGCCGGCCGGAACCTCCGGTGCGCGTGTCATGCGATCCTCCCGATGCAGGAGCGGGCGACGGCGGTGAGCGGCCCGGCGAGGGCCGGTGGGATGGCCGGGGCGTCCAGCAGGGCGACGGCGGCGTCCACCTGCTGGGTGAGCAGCCGCTCGACGAAGCGGCGGGCGCCGCATTCGTCGAGCACCTCGGCGAGCCGGCCGGCCTCATGCAACGCGAGGTCGCCGCGGCCCAGCGACGGCTCGAGCTCCTCCCAGCGTGCGGTGCCGCGCGCGTACGCGATGAGGGAGGTCTCCTTGCCCTGGCGGAGGTCGCTCACGATGCTCTTGCCGGTGACGTCCTCGCTGCCGAAGACGCCGAGCAGGTCGTCGCCGAGCTGGAAGGCGATGCCGACCAGCCGGCCGTACTCGGCGAGCGTGGTGAGTACGTCCTCGCCGCCCCCGGCCAGCAGCGCGCCGGTCATCAGCGGCCCGGACACGGAGTAGGCGGCGGTCTTGTGCTCGGTCATCGCGAGCACGTCGTCCAGCGTCGGCGTCTCCGGTCCGAGGTGCTCGGCCAGTGCGACGTCGGCGAGCTCGCCGGCGGCGGTGACGAACACCCCGTGATCGAGGATGTCGAGGAGCCGGTCCCGAGTGCGGTCGTCGGTCTCGGCCCGCGCGAGCACCGACGCCGCCGCGTGGAGCAGCAGGTCGCCGGCGAGGATCGCCCCGGCCTCGCCCCAGTGCCGCCCTCGTGCGCCATCCGCCCCACGAGCTCCGGCTTCGGCCGCGAAGGCACCGGCGACGTTCGGCCGGCCGCGGCGCACCGTGTCTCCATCGATCACGTCGTCGTGCAGCAGGAAAGCCGTGTGCAGCAGCTCGTAGGCCATGGCGGCGGTGCGTGCCGCGTCCGTGCCCGTACCGCCCAGCCCGTGGAATGCGGTCAGCACGAACCGCGGGCGGATGCGCTTGCCGCCGTCGGCCGCGTCGCGTGCGCCCTCCCAGAGCCGGCGGTAGGACGGATCGAAGGCGGAGGCCGCGGAGATGCGGTCGGAGAAGTACCGGCCCAGCCGCGCGTCGACCGCCGCCAGATCGGATTCGAGAACGGACTCGAGCTCCGTGGCCCGGGTGTCTGGGTGCAGCTGTGTCATACCGGCGCTCCCTTGTCTAGCCTGGATAGCAAATAACCTAGCACGCTTCTTACAAAGAGGAATAGGATGGCGCTCATGACATCAGCCCGGGACGAGCAGCGGCGTATCTCCGCATCGCTCACCGACCCCCGGGTGATCGACCCGCGCCAGGAGCTCGTCCAGCACGACGATCTGAGCGACGAGGAACTGAGCCAGATCGTCCGGCTGCTCGGCGCGATGCGGGAGTGGCGCGAAGCCGACCAGCGGCTCAGCCTCGAGTCCCGCACGCACATGAAGCTCAATGAGACCGACATGCGCGCGCTGCGGTTCATGATCGCCTCCGCGAACGCCGCCGTCCCGGTCACCGCGGGCGCGCTGTCCGACCACCTCCGCATCTCCACCGCATCCACCACCAAGCTGCTCGACCGGCTGGAGCGCGCAGGCCACGTCGTGCGCCGCCCGCATCCCACCGACCGCCGCGCGGTCGTCGTCGAGATCACGCCGGAGACGCACGCCGAGGTCCGCCGCACCATGGGACTGCAGCACGCGCGCCGGTTCGAAGTCGCGCGCTCACTCAGCCCGCGCGACCGGGACACCGTCATCCGCTTCCTCCAGGAGCTCAGCGCGACGACGCTGGCAGCGGTGGGGTCGCCGGCGCAGGATCAGCCGGCGCAGGATCAGCCGGCTCCGGAGACGGGCGCGCCACGCTCGTAGCCGCCTTCGGGTGCTCGGCCTCGTAGACGATGCGGTTCGCCATGCCGTTGAACACGATCCCGTGGAACGGCAGGATGGCGAACCAGTACAGCCGCCCGGCCAGCCCACGCGGGAAGAACACGGCGCGCTGACGGTACTCCGAGCCGCCGCCGTCACGGGGCCGCACGCCGAGTTCCAGCCACGCCCGGCCCGGGACGACCATCTCGGCGCGGAGCCGCAGGCTCCTCCCCCGCTCGATGCGCTCCACGCGCCACCAGTCGAGCGCGTCGCCGGTGTTGAGACGGTCCGCATCCCGCCGCCCGCGGCGCAGCCCGACACCGCCGACCAGCTTGTCCGCCCAGCCGCGCAGCGCCCAGGCCAGCGGGAACGAGTACCAGCCCCGCTCGCCGCCGATGCCCTCGACGACCCGCCACAGCAGTTGCGGATCGGCGGTCGACTCCCGCTCGCGCACGTCCGTGTACACGGTGTGGCCCGACCACTCCGGGTCGCTCGGCAGCGGGTCGCTGGGGGCGCCGGCCACCGAGGCGTCCTGCCAGCTCGTCTCCACCTCCCCCGACCGCTCGCGCGCGAGCGCGAGCCGAACCGATCGGCGGTAGCCCGTCAGGCCCTCGGCCGGAGGCGGGATCACGGCGTCGATATCGTGATCGCGCATCACGCAGTCGTACTGCAGCGACTCGATGATCGGCACCGCGAGGCTGCGCGGGATGGGCGTCACCAGGTTCACCCACTGCGACGCCAGCCACGGCGTGAACACCGGGAGCGCGGCGATCGGACGCTGCGGCAACCCTGCCTCGACGGCGTACGCGTTCATCATCTGCCCGTAGCGCAGGATGTCCGGGCCGCCGATGTCGAACGCGCGCGACACCTCCGGGGGCAGCTCGGCGGCCGCGAGGAGGTAGTGCAGCACATCCCGGATCGCGATCGGCTGGATGCGATTGCGCACCCAGCGCGGCGCCGGCATGTACGGCAGCACCTCGGTGAGGTGGCGGATCATCTCGAACGACGCCGACCCGGAGCCGATCACGACGCCCGCCTGCAGCACCACGGTCGGCACGCCGGAGTCGAGCAGGATGCGGCCCACCGCCACGCGGGAGCGCAGGTGCCGCGACAACGGACCGTCGGGGTGCAGGGCGCCGAGGTAGACGATGCGCCGGACCCCGGCCTCCTTCGACGCCGTCGCGACGGTGCGCGCCGCATCCGATTCCTCCTCCTCGAAGTCGCCGCGCGCGCGCATCGAGTGCACCAGGTAGTAGACGACGTCGACGTCCGCCATCGCGCGCTCGACCGCCTCCCGGTCGTGCAGGTCGCCCTCGACGACCTCCACGTCCGGCGCCCAGGGCACGTCGGTCAGCTTCTGCGGCGAGCGCGCCAGCACCCGGACGGCGTGGCCGCGGGCGAGCAGCCGGGGCACGAGACGGCCGCCGATGTAGCCGGTGGCTCCGGTGACGAGGACGCGCGAGGGAGTCATGGGGCAGAGAGTACGCCGCGCACGCGACGTCACGGTGTTCGCGCAGCGAATGCCCGGCAGGAGATCGGTATCACTTCCTGTAGCTTCTTGGCATGGGCAAGCTCATCTACGGCGGGACCACCGAGATCGGTTTCGAGGACCGGGTCCTGGCGCACCTCCAGATCGTGATCGGGCTCAAGCTCCGGCGCAAGGAGGGCTTCTTCTTCTCCTGGCGCGACGAGCAGAGCGTCGGAGACGGCCGCAGCGCGATCTGGGTCGACCCGGCCATCCCCCTGCTGTTCCGCTACAGCGGCGGCCGCTCCCCGCGCATCAACAAGGCCTGGCTGGAGCAGCTGACCCTCTCCTCCAACAGCGCGCAGGGTCTGCAGCTGACCGAGGAGATCGGCGCGCTCGGAGCCGACGAGGTCGACGCCGACTCCCCTCCCGGCCGCTGACCCGCCCGCGCGGACGCCGCCGAGCACACGAAAAACGTCGCCAACCCGTGTGGGAGGCGACGTTTTTCCTGTGCTGGCGGGCTGCTAGCGGAGGTACTCGAGGAGCTCCGGGCAGCGGAGGCGCTTGAGGCTGCGGGTCTCGAGCTGACGGACGCGCTCTCGGGTGATCCCGTAGACCTCGCCGACCTCGTCGAGCGTCATCGGCTTGTGGCCGTCGAGTCCGAAGCGCATGCGGACCACCTTGGCGTCGCGCGGCGGGAGCTCGCGCAGGCGCTCCTCCAGGTCGCGGTGGCGGAACTCCACCTCCACGGCCTCCGGCGGGCCCGGGAAGTCGTCGTCCTCGATCAGGTCGCCGAGCTCGGCGCCCTCGTTCTCGCCGACCGGCACGGCCAGCGAAACGGTCTCGGAGTCGCTCATCTGCAGCTTGTGGACCTCAGCCGGGTCGAGGTTCGACGCCTCGGCCATCTCCTCCAGGGTGGGCGTGCGGCCCAGCTCGCCGCCGAGGTCGCGGCGGATGCGGTCGAGCTTGTCGATCTTCTCCACGGTGTGCACCGGGATGCGGATCAGACGGGCGGTGTCGGCGATGCCGCGGAGGATCGACTGGCGGATCCACCAGGTGGCGTACGTCGAGAACTTGTTGCCGGTGCGGTAGTCGAACTTCTCGACCGCGCGCACCAGGCCGAGGTTGCCCTCCTGGATCAGATCCATCACGGGCAGGCCGCGGCCGGCGTAGCGCTTGGCGATGCTGACCACCAGGCGGAGGTTCGCCTCGATGAAGCGCTCGAACGCACGCTTGCCGTCGTCGGCGAGGTACTGCAGTTCGCGCTTCTCGCGGGGGGTGAGGCCCGGACGGATCGCCAGGCGCTCGCCGGCGAGCACGCCCACCTCGATCCGCTTCGCCAGGGCCACTTCTTCGTCCGCCGTCAGAAGGCGGGTGCGGCCGATCGCATTCAGATAGTCGCGTACCGGGTCGCTGGTCACTTCGAGCGTCGTCATCGTGTCATCCCATTCCGCCCATGTACTCACGGGCAGCCATCGTTTGGTGCTCTCAGTTCGGGTGTGCCTCGGGGCCTTTGTGGAGTCCTTCGGTTGTTAGCAACGATAAGCAATCGACCCCTCACACCAACAAGGGGTTGACAGTTGCGCTTTGTGTACGCTAGCCGCTACGTGAGCGCAAACCGGACGGAAAGTCAAGGTGCTGGAGGCCGATCCACAGGCCCCCTACAGTCGCTCGGGTGAGCGCACATACCGAAAGCACGGCGGCGTCGCTGAAGACGATCCGCACCACCATCCCGGCCCGGATGGACCGGCTGCCCTGGTCGAAATTCCACTGGCTCGTCGTGGTCGGCCTCGGGACGGTCTGGATCCTGGACGGGCTCGAGGTCACCATCGTCGGCGCCATCGGCAGCCGTCTGACCGAACCGGACAGCGGCCTCGGCCTCACCACCGCCCAGGTCGGCCTCGCGGCGGCCATTTACGTCGCGGGCGCCTGTACCGGCTCGCTGGTGTTCGGCTACCTCACCGACAGGTTCGGGCGGAAGAAACTCTTCATCCTGACCCTTGGCCTCTACCTTGTCGCGACCGTGCTCACGGCGTTCTCGTTCGCCCCGTGGATGTTCTTCCTGTTCCGGTTCTTCACCGGCGCCGGCATCGGTGGCGAGTACGCGGCCATCAACTCCGCGATCGACGAGCTCATCCCTGCGCGCCGCCGCGGCCTGGTCGACCTGGCCATCAACGGCTCGTACTGGCTCGGGACGGCGTTCGGCGCCGTTCTGACCGTGTTCCTGCTCAACACGGCGATCTTCCCGGCGAACATCGGCTGGCGCATCGCCTTCGGGCTCGGTGCGGTGCTCGGCCTCGTCATCCTGCTCGTGCGGCGCAACGTGCCGGAGTCGCCGCGCTGGATGTTCATCCACGGGCATGACGAAGCGGCCGAGAAGGAGGTCGCCGAGATCGAGGAGGGCATCGAGAAGGAGACCGGCACGCCGCTGGAGCAGGTGCCGGACGACCGCGCGCTCGAGATCCACCAGCGCAAGTCCACCGGTTTCGGCGAGATCTTCCGGGTGGCGCTCTTCCAGTATCCGAAGCGGTTCGTGCTCGGGCTGTCGCTCTTCATCGGGCAGGCGTTCCTGTACAACGCCGTGTTCTTCACGTACTCGCTGGTGCTGACCAAGCTGCTGCACGTGCCCGACAACCTGGCGCCCTGGGCGCTGGTGCCGATCGCGATCGGCAACTTCCTCGGGCCGTTCCTGCTGGGGCGCCTGTTCGACACGGTCGGTCGCCGGTTCATGATCACGCTGTCGTACATCGGCAGCGGCGTGCTGCTCGTCGGTACGGCCATCCTGTTCGACATGGGCGCGCTCGACGCCTTCTGGCTGACGGTGTGCTGGATGGTCGTCTTCTTCTTCGCGTCGGCCGGCGCCAGCGCCGCCTACCTGACGGTGAGCGAGATCTTCCCGATGGAGACCCGGGCCATGGCGATCGCGTTCTTCTACGCGGTCGGCACCGGCATCGGCGGCATCATCGGCCCGATCCTGTTCGGGAATCTGATCGGGGGCGGCATCCACTCGGTCGCCATCGGCTACTTCATCGGGGCCGGACTGATGATCGCCGCCGGCCTCGTCGAGCTGTTCCTCGGCGTGGACGCCGAGGGCAAGTCCCTGGAGGACATCGCCGCGCCGCTCTCCGCCTCCACGAAGGCGCAGTCCCCCACCCGCTAGCCGCCGGGCACAGGAAAAACGTCGCGGAGCGCACGGGTCCGCGACGTTTTTGCTGTGCTCTGCGGCTGCTAGCTCGCGCGCTCGACGTCGCGGGGACCGGCGTCGAGCAGGTCGAGCAGGGCGGCCTCCGAAACGCGGGACGTGTCGATGACCTCGCCGTTGCGGTAGCGGTCGAAGATGCGCGGGTCGATGTAGCTGTTACGGGCGATCGCGGGGGTGTTGCCGAGGGCGGCCGCGGCCTCGTTCACCGCCGCGCTGACCCGCTTCTTGCGCTGCGAGTCGGAGCCCGCGAGCCCGAGTGCGGCGAGCGCCTCCGCCGCGACGATGGTGCCCTTCAACGTCCGGAAGTCCTTCGCCGTGAACTCGCCGCGCGTCTGCCGCCGGATGTACTCGTTGAGGGAGGCCGGGCGGATGGTGTGCCAGGTGCCCTCTTTCCACGAGAGAAGCCGCGACCGCTGGCCGCGCAGCGCCTGGATCTGGCGCAGCAGCTCGGCGAGGTCCTCGTCGCTGATCGTGCTCGTCCACTTCTGGGCCGACTTCGCCGGGAAGGTCAGGGTGATGTCGTCGCCGTCGATGCTCGCATGGCGGCACAGCAGGGTGGTGAGGCCACGGCTGCCGTTCGCGTGGAGGTACTCCTCGCTGCCGATCCGGACGCTGCCCAGGTCGATGATCCGGAACGCCGCCGCCAGGATGCGGTCGCGGCCGAAGCCTTCCTCGCGCAGGTCCATGGTGACCTTCCGGCGGGCCGACGGGAGCGTCTCGGCGAGCTGGGCGGCCCGCTCGAACTTGAGGCGGTCCTGATGCAGCCGCCACGAGTCGTGGTACCGGTACTGCCGGCGGCCGGCCTGGTCGGTGCCGACGGCCTGGATGTGGCCGCGCGCGTCGGGCGAGATCCACACGTCCTCCCAGGCGGGCGGCAGCACCAGAGAGCGGATGCGCTCCAGCTCGTGCTCGTCCACGATGCGGTTGCCCGCCTCGTCCTCGTAGACCGGTCCCTTGTCGGTCATCCTCCGGTGGTAGCCGGGGCCGGACGGGTCGCTGCGCTTCAGCCGCGTCACGCGGGCTTCTTCGCAGACTTCTTCGCCGGGGTCTTCCGGGTGACGGTGCTGGTGGACTTCGCGGCAGGCTTCTTCTCGGAGGCCGGCTTCGCGGTCGACTTTTTGGGCGACGACTTCGTCGACCGGCTGCGCTCGACGCTGCGCTGCAGCGCCTCCATCAGGTCGATGACCTCGCCTCCGCCCTTCTTCTCGCCCTCCTCCTCACCGAAGGTGGCCGCGGTGTCGACGCTGTCGCCCTCCTCGAGCTTGGCGTCGATGAGCTTCTTGAGCTCCACCTGGTACTCGTCGCTGAACTTCTCCGGCTCGAAGTCGCCGGCGAAGCTCTCCATGAGCGCGCTGGAGAGCTGCAGCTCGCGGTCGGAGATGCGCGGCGTCTGGTCGAGCGCCGGGAAGTCCGCCTCGCGGATCTCGTCGTGCCAGAGCAGCGTCTGGAGCACGAGCACGTTGCCGCGGACGCGCAGGGCGGCGAGCCGCGTCTTCTGCCGGAGGGCGAACTCCACGATGGCGGTCCGCTCCTCGTCCTCCAGCGTCTTGCGCAGCAGCGCATACGCCTTGAGCGACTTGGAGTCGGGCTCCAGGTAGTAGCTGCGGTCGAACATCAGCGGGTCGAGCTGGTCGTTCGGCACGAACTCCACCACGTCGATCTCCCGGCTGCGCTCCGACGGCAGCGACGCGATGTCCTCCGGCGTCAGGATGACGGTCCGGTCGCCGTCGTCGTACGCCTTCGCGATGTGCTCGTACGGGATGACCTTGCCGTCGATCTCGCACCGGCGCTGGTAGCGGATGCGGCCGCCGTCCTCGTCGTGCACCTGGTGCAGCGGGACGTCGTGATCCTCCGTTGCGCTGTACACCTTCACCGGGACGTTCACGAGTCCGAAGGTGATGGCGCCCGTCCAAATGGCCCTCATGTGCCCATCGTGTCCGGGAATCAGCGGGTTTTCAAGCAGCGATCAGGGAATCCACCGGGAGCGGCCGCCGGGCGTACGGTGTCCTCATGGCCGCGCAGGACACCGAGGTCGTCGACATCGACGGCCACCGCCTCAAGCTGACCAACCTCGACAAGGTGATGTACCCCGCCACCGGGACCACCAAGGCCGACATCTTCGGCTACTACAGCGCCGTCGCCGAGGCGATGATCCCGCATGTGCGCGACCGGATCGCCACGAGGAAGCGCTGGGTGCACGGAGTGGGCACGCCCGACGATCCCGGTCAGGTGTTCTTCCAGAAGGATCTCGATGACCGCTCGACGCCGGACTGGGTGCGAGAGGCGGTGATCCAGCACTCCTCCGGGCCCAAGACGTACCCGCTTGTGAACGACCGCGCCACGCTGATCTGGCTGGCGCAGATCGCGTCGCTCGAGATCCACGTGCCGCAGTGGCGGGTGGATGGGGACGGCGAGCGCGGCAACCCCGACCGGCTGGTGCTGGACCTGGACCCCGGCGAGGGTGTGACCCTCGCCGACTGCGCGGAGGTGGCCCGGCTGGCGCGCGCCATCCTCACCGACATGGGGCTGGAGCCGTTCCCGGTGACCTCCGGCTCGAAGGGCATCCACCTGTACGCCGCGCTCGACGGGTCCCAGACCAGCGACCAGGTCTCGAACGTCGCGCACGAGCTGGCGCGGGTGCTGGAGTCCGACCATCCGGACCTCGTGGTCAGCGACATGAAGAAGTCGCTGCGCGCGGGCAAGGTGCTGGTCGACTGGAGCCAGAACAACGGGTCGAAGACGACCATCGCGCCGTACTCGCTGCGCGGGCGGTTCGAGCCGACCGTCGCCGCGCCGCGGACATGGCGGGAGCTCGCGTCCAAGGACCTCCGTCACCTCGACTACCGCGAGGTGATGCAGCGGGTGAAGCGCCGCGGCGACCTGCTGGCGGACCTGGACGCCGCCCACTCGGGCGCGCGGGCGACGGAGCCGGACCGGCTGTCGACCTATCGCTCGATGCGCGACGCTGCGAAGACGCCGGAGCCGGTGCCCGCCGAGCGGGCGGAGGGGCGCGAAGGACGCTCGTTCGTCATCCAGGAGCACCACGCCCGACGGCTGCACTGGGACTTCCGGCTCGAGAACGACGGGGTGCTGGTCAGCTGGGCGCTCCCGAAGGGCACGCCGACCGATCCGAAGCAGAACCACCTCGCGGTGCACACCGAGGACCACCCCCTCGAGTACGGCGGCTTCGCGGGCGACATCCCGCACGGCGAGTACGGGGCCGGGCACGTCGACATCTGGGACCACGGCGACTACGAGCTCGAGAAGTGGCGCGACGACGAGGTCATCGCGACGCTGCACGGCCAGCAGGACGGCGGCCTCGGCGGGGTGCCGCAGAAGTTCGCGCTCATCCGGACGAAGCAGGGCGGCGACGAGAAGAACTGGCTGATCCACCGCATGAGGCTGGACGGCGAGGAGGAGCAGGACGCGGCTCCGGAGTCCCGGCCATCCCGGGCCTCCCGCGCCTCGCGCGAACCCGGGCCGCCGATCACCGACCCGCCCGTCTCCCCCATGCTCGCGACCCTCGGCTCGGCGGCCGACATCTCCGACGAGGACGAGTGGGCGTTCGAGATGAAGTGGGACGGCATCCGCGCGGTCGCCGAGGTGCGCGGCGGGCGGCTCCGGCTCACGACGCGCAACGGCAACGACGTGACGGTGACCTATCCCGACCTCGCCGGGCTGATCGACCTGGCCGGCGACCGCGACCTCGTGCTCGACGGCGAGATCGTCACGCTCAACGCGCAGGGGCGGCCGGACTTCGGGCTGCTGCAGACGCGGATGGGACTGACCCGCCCCGCCGACGTGCAGTCGGCGCTGAAGCGCGCGCCGGCGCACTACATGGTGTTCGACGTGCTGGAGGTCGACGGGACGAAGCACACGCGCGACCCGTACGACGCACGACGGGAGCTGCTGTCGGAGGTGCTGCAGCCCGGGCGCGGCGACGTGGTGCAGGTGCCGCCCGCGTTCGACGGCGACCTCTCGCACGCGGTCGCCTCCAGCAAGCAGCTCGGGCTGGAGGGGGTCATGGCGAAGCGTCGCGACAGCACGTATGCGACCGGCCGCCGCTCCCGCTCCTGGATCAAGATCAAGCACCACCTGACCCAGGAGGTCGTCATAGCCGGGTGGACGCCCGGGAACGGCCGCCGCGCGAACACGATCGGGGCGCTGCTGCTCGGCATCCCGGACGGCGACGGGCTGCGGTACGTCGGCCAGGTCGGCACCGGATTCAGCGACCGCGCGCTCGACGATCTGAGCGCGCGGCTCGGGAAGCTGGAGAGGAAGACCCGGACCATGGAGGGCGTACCGTCGGCGGACGCACGCGGCGCGCACTGGGTTCGGCCGGAGCTGGTCGGCGAGGTCGAGTTCGCCGAGTGGACGGGCCCGGGGAGGCTCCGGCAGCCGTCGTGGCGCGGGCTGCGCCCCGACAAACGGCCGGACCAGGTGGTGCGGGAGTCCTAGCGCGTTCGCCCTAGGGCGTCGGCGCGAGTGCGTCGTAGCGGCGGAACGAGCCCTGGACGCGGACGATCGTCGCGACGAGCACGACGATGAGCAGGCCGCCGAGCAGCGGCGGGAACCAGAGCGCGCCCGTCAGCGCCAGGAGGCCGATGTAGAGGTCGCCGAGGCGCGGGCCGCCGGTCACGACGACCGTGAAGACGCCCTGCAGCCTGCCGCGCATCGCATCCGGCGCGGACGCCTGGAGGATCGTCATGCGAAAGATCGAGCTGACGTTGTCGGCCGCGCCGGACGCGGCGAGCAGCAGCGTCGCGACCAGCAGCGCGGGCAGGTTCGCCTGCGCGAGCGAGGCGCCGCCTCCGGCCGTCCCGGTGAACGCGACGACCGCGAGCACGAGACCGAACCCGAGGATGCTCGCGCCGTAGACGACGATCGCCCGCTCCACCGCGCGGCCCTGCCGGCGGACGCTGCCGAGGCGCCCGGAGAACACGCTCGACGCGAGCGTGCCCACGGCGCCCGCCGCGGTGAGGATGCCCACGCTGATCGGCCCGCCTCCGATGAGCAGGGCCCCGACCGCCGGGAACAGCGCGCGCGGCTGGCCAAACGTCATCGCGATGACGTCGAGCACGAAGGTCATGCTGAGGTTCGGCGCGGTGCGCAGGAAGCGGAGCCCCTCCAGCACGGACGCGAGGCCCGCGCCGGTGCGCTCCCCCTCCGGCACGATCGCCGGCAGGGTGAAGATGCCGAGGAACGCCGCCGTGAAGAGCACCGCATCGACCGTGTACGTCCACGGGATGCCGACCGTCGCGACCAGCAGGCCGGCGAGCGCCGGGCCGACCGTGACCATGACTCCCATGGAGATGCCGCCGAGCGCGCTGGCCGCCGGGAGCAGGCGCACCGGCAGCAGGCGCGGGGTGATCGCCTGGCGGGTCGCGCCGATCATCACGCCCGCGACGGCGTTGATCGTGGTGAGGACGTACAGCGGCCAGACGACGGGCACGTTCGTCCAGGCGAGCAGAGCGAGCACCGCCGTCGACAGCCACGCCACCACCGCGGTCACCAGGGCGACCTTGCGGCGGTCGAAGGCGTCGGCGAGCACGCCGCCGTAAAGCCCGAACACGATCATCGGGACGAGGGCGAACAGAGCGACCAGGGAGACGGCCAGCGTCGAGTGGGTGAGGTCGTAGATGTGCAGCCCGACCGCGACGACGGTCATCTGCGTCCCGATGCCGGAGATCGCCCCGCCCAGCCAGAGGCGGGCGAAGGCCGGCGACTCGCGCAGCGGCGAGAGGTCGACGAAGTGGCGGCGGCGAGGATGCTGCTGCGCGGTCTCGCCCGCGGGCACTCCGGCGTCGAGCGGCGCCGTCGGATAGACCGGTGCGGCGGGATCGGCGGTGCGGTCCGCCGGGTCCCCGCTCAGAACCGCGGCTGCTTGCTGAGGCGGACCGCGGCGGTGGACACCACGACGCCCGCCAGCATGATCACGACGGTGATCGCCTGGAGCAGTACCTGGAAGAACGGGGCGAACGGGGTGATCGACACCCAGAGCCAGAGGATGGCGCCGATCAGCGTGATCACGTAGCTGAACGTGTGGCGGGCGTAGAGCGCGTTGAGCGAGACGACGGTCGCCGCGACGGTCACCTGGAAGAACGGGAGGAAGTGCTCCGCGTTGCCGCTCCACGTGAACACGAGGCTGATGATCCCGATCACGAGCGACGCCAGCACCA
>JAEWJG010000431.1 GCA_023386675.1 Actinomycetes bacterium | reverse complement strand
GCTCGGGCTTCCGCGCGCCCAGCACGGCCGACACCAGGTCGTTGCCGCCGAGCACGTCCACGATCTCGGGCGTCAGAACCGGCAGAGAGTCCTTGAACGGGATCGGGTTGTTCGACAGCAGCGACACCGTCCCGAGCTCCGCCGCCTCGCGCAGCGCGTCGATCGCACCGGGGATGGGCGTCATCGCGGCCTTGCGGGCCTCCTGCCACTGCGCCAGGGTCAGCCGGGCGCCGGTCACCTCGGCGAACGCGGCCAGGTACTCCTCGCTTGTCGAGTACTCTCCGATCTCCGCCGCGCGCTCGTGGCCGCCCGCCCACCAGGAGGACGCGAGCCGGTACTGGCTCACACCTCCCAGCTCCGCGAGCTTCGGGAGCCGCTTGTGGAAGTCGTAGTCGTAGAGCGTCTTGTCGCAGTCGAAGAAGTAGACGTCCATCGCCTCCAGTATCGTCCTCCCAGTCTGGGCGTCGTCCCCCCGGCTATCATTGAGCCGTCATGGCAACCATCTACGACTGCTCGGTCGACTCCGAGCTGCTCACCGGCATGCGTCTCGCCCGGGCGGCGATCGGGCGCGGCGAGCTCGCCGTCATCCCCACCGACACGGTGTACGGCGTCGCAGCCGACGCCTTCAGTCCGGCGGCCGTCCAGCGTCTGCTCGACGCGAAGGGACGCGGCCGCCAGTCGCCGCCGCCGGTGCTGGTCCCCGGTGTCCCGACCCTGGCCGCGCTCGCCGAGCGGGTGCCCGAGGAGGTGGAGGCGCTGGTCGAGACGTTCTGGCCGGGTGGCCTCACCATCGTGCTCCCGGCCTCCCCGTCGCTGGTCTGGGACCTCGGTGAGACGAAGGGCACCGTCGCACTCCGCATGCCGGACAACACCATCGCTCTCGAACTGCTGTCCGAGACCGGCCCGCTCGCCGTCTCGTCGGCCAACAAGACCGGTCTCCCGGCCGCCCGCACCGCCGCGGAGGCGGAGGCCATGCTCGGCGACTCCATCGCGGTCTACCTCGACGGGGGAGAGGCCGGCGGCGGGTACCAGCGCGTCGAGGGCAAGGACAGCTCGTCGACCATCGTCGACGCCACCGCGCTGGCGTCGGGCTCCGGGCCCCTCCGCATCCTCCGCAACGGCGTCCTCTCGCTCGAGCAGCTGCGGGAGGTCGTCGGCGACGCCCTCGCCGTCCCCTCGGACGCCTGACCCGTGACCCTCCTCCTCGCGCTCGCCCTGATCTCGGCCGTCATCACGTTCGGGATGTCGTTCGTCGTCTACAAGCTGGCGATGCGCTTCAAGCTCTACCCGAAGATCCGGGCGCGGGATGTGCACACCCGGCCGACCCCGCGCCTCGGCGGCGTGGCGATGTTCCTCGGCATCCTGGTCGCCTTCGGTGTCTCCTGGCTGCTGTCGAGCCAGTTCGGCGTGCTGTCGCTGATCTTCTCCGACCAGGGGCCGATCCTCGCCATCCTGGGCGCGTCCCTGCTCATCGTCGTGCTCGGGGTCGCGGACGACCTCTGGGACCTCGACTGGATGACGAAGCTCGCCGGGCAGTTCGTGGCGGCGGGCCTCGTGGCCTGGCTCGGCGTGCAGATCTACTCGCTGCCGATCGGCGGCCTCACGGTGGGATCGCCGGTGATGTCGATCATCATCACGCTGTTCGCGATCGTGCTCGTGATGAACGCGATCAACTTCATCGACGGGCTCGACGGCCTGGTCGCCGGCGTCGCGCTGATCGCCAACGGCACGTTCCTCGTCTACACGTACCTGCTGCAGCGCGAGATCAGCCCGCAGAACTACTTCAGCCTCGCCGGCGTGATCGCGGCGATCCTGGTCGGCGCCTGCGCCGGGTTCCTTCCGCTCAACTGGCACCCCGCGAAGATGTTCATGGGGGATGCCGGAGCGCTGCTCATCGGCCTCCTGATGGCGACCTCGGCCATCTCGGTCACCGGCACGATCAACCCGGAGGCGCTGCAGACCCTCGGCAAGTCGTCGCTGGTGCCCGCGTTCATCCCGGTCATCCTGCCCTTCGCGGTGCTCGTCGTCCCGCTGCTGGACTTCGGCCTCGCGGTCATCCGCCGCCTGCGCGCGGGCAAGTCGCCGTTCAGCGCCGACCGCAAGCACCTGCACCACCGCCTGCTCGACATGGGCCACACGCACCTCCATGCCGTGCTCATCTTCTACGCGTGGACGGCCGTGCTCTCGATCGGCTGCCTCCTGTTCTTCTTCGACCCCTACTGGATGGCCATCGTCTTCGTCGCCATCGGGCTGGTCGTCTGCACCGCCTTCACGCTCGCGCCGCTCAGCCGCCGCAAGGCCAACGAGGCCGTCGCCGAGCTCGCGCCCGCCGGCAGCATCGAGGCGGCGGAGACCGCGCGCTTCGACCAGCTCGACGCCGCGAGCGAGCGCACAGCCGCCACATCCACCCCCACCCTCACCGAGGAGACCCGATGACCGACCACCCGGACGGCACCCCCGCCCCCCGGCCGGCCCAGCCCGCCGCCCAGCCGACCTCGACGCCCGTGCTGCGCGACGTCCTCAAATACGGCCTGATCCTGGCCGGCGCCATCGCCATCATCGGGATGCTGCTCGGCGGCGTCTTCGCCGGCTGGATCGGCGTCACCAGCGCCCTGATCGGGACGGCCATGGCCGCCGTGTTCCTCTCGATCACCGCGCTGAGCATCCTGATCGCCAACCGGTTCATCGGCTCCGACCTGTTCGTCGGCCTGTTCTTCGGCATCGTCCTGGGCGGCTGGATCGTGAAGTTCGTCCTGTTTTTGGTGCTCGCGATCCTGCTGCGCGACCAGCCGTGGATCAACCCCGTCGTGCTGTTCCTGAGCCTGATCGCGGGGGTGATCGGGTCGCTCGTGGTGGACATGATCGTGGTCTTCCGGTCGCGCGTCCCCTACGTCAGCGATGTCACCCTTCCGGGTGAGAAGCGCTGACCTGTTTCTGATTCGTTATGCACTGAAAACTCTTGTAGAGTTATCCGTGATCCCCCACCCGTTCGCGCGAAGAAAAACATAGTGCGAGTAGTGCCGGGTGCCCCACCGTTCGTCGTCGCGAGAGCCATGAGCTCGACGCCCCGAAACAGGAGATAGCGCTGTTAGCTAACGCTGTGAACCTGCTGGTCCAGGCCGCAAGCTCCGATGGAGGAAGCTTCCAGGGTCCCTCGATCAACGAGTTCTTCCCCCCGACCCTGTTCACCATCGGTGGCCTCGAGTTCAACCGCATCATCGTGGTGCGCCTGCTCGCGACGATCGCGCTCATCCTGATCTTCTGGCTCGGCACCCGCCGCATGAAGCTCATCCCTGGCCGCTTCCAGTCGGTCGTCGAGATGGGCCTCGACTTCGTCCGCGTCAACATCGCGGAGGACCTGCTCGGCAAGAAGGACGGCCGCCGGTTCCTGCCGCTGCTGACCACCATCTTCTTCATGGTGCTGTTCTTCAACATCACCGGGATCGTTCCCGGTCTCAACATCGCAGGCACCTCGGTGATCGCGGTGCCGCTCCTGCTCGCGGTCGTGGCCTACATCGCGTTCATCTACGCGGGCATCAAGAAGAGCCCGAAGAACTTCTTCAAGAACTCGCTCTTCCCGCCCGGTGTGCCGTGGCCGCTCTACATCATCGTGACGCCGATCGAGTTCGTCTCGACGTTCATCCTGCGTCCGATCACGCTGACCCTCCGACTCCTGATGAACATGGTCGTCGGGCACCTGCTGCTCGTCCTGTTCTTCACCGCGACGTCGTTCTTCTTCTTCACCGCGGGCGGCTGGTGGTCGCTGTTCGGCATCGGCACCTTCGCCTTCGGGTTCGTCTTCACGCTCTTCGAGATCCTGGTCGCAGTCCTGCAGGCCTACGTCTTCGCACTGCTCACCGCTGTCTACATCCAGCTGGCAGTCGCCGAGGAACACTAAGAACGATCCGCGCACCCGCACGGATCGCCATCACGGAAGGAAACACACAACGTGGACATCGCTGCAATCAACGGCAACATCGCCACCGTCGGTTACGGCCTCGCCGCCATCGGCCCGGCCATCGGCGTGGGCATCGTCGTCGGCAAGACCATCGAGGGCGTGGCCCGTCAGCCTGAGCTGGCCGGCCGTCTCCAGGTCCTGATGTACATCGGTATCGCGTTCACCGAGGCGCTCGCCTTCATCGGTATCGCTACCTACTTCATCTTCGTCTGAGTCCTCTTTTCTCACTCAGTAAAGGAGGAACCATGCTCGACAGTGTGGTGATCGCCGCCTCGGAGCAGCAGCACAATCCGCTCATCCCGGAGCCTGCTGACCTCGTCGGCGCGTTTATCTGCTTCGTCATCATCCTGTTCTTCTTCTGGAGGCTCGTCCTTCCGCGCATGAAGAAGCTGCTCGATGAGCGTGCAGAGGCGATCGAAGGCAACATCGAGAAGGCCGACGAAGCACAGCGCAAGGCCGAGTCGCTGCTGGAGGAGTACACCGCCCAGCTCGCCGACGCCCGCGCAGAGGCCGCGAAGATCCGCGAGACGGCTCGCACCGACGGTCAGAAGATCGTCGCGGAGGCCCGTGAGACCGCCACGGCCGAGGCCGCGCGCGTGACCGCGCAGGCCCAGGCGCAGCTCGAGGCGGAGCGCCAGACGGCGCTCGTGCAGCTGCGCGGCGAGGTCGGCTCGCTCGCGATCGACCTCGCGTCGACCGTCGTGCGCGAGGCCCTCGACGAGGACAAGCGCGCTCAGGCGATCGTGGACCGCTTCCTGGCGGATCTCGAGGCCGACGAGCAGAAGGCAGGATCGGGCAACTGATGGGAAGCGCCACCAGAGAAGCATTGGCCCGGTCCGTGTCGGCTCTCGCCGACCAGGGATCCAAGGCCGATCTGGCGACGGCCGAGGACCTGTTCGCCGCAGGACGAGTCGTCGCCGACTCGGCCCAGCTCCGAGCCGTCCTCAGCGACCCCACGGCCGACCCCGAGGGCAAGGGCGTGCTCGTGGAGCGCGTCTTCTCCTCGCTGTCGGAGCCGGCTGTCACGCTGCTCGGCGTCGTCGTCGCGCAGCGCTGGTCGTCGCACGACGACCTGCTCGGCGCGATCGAGGAGCTGGGGATCCGCGCGATCGCCGCCTCGGCGCCGCGGAACGTCGACATCGTGGCAGAGCTGTTCGCCTTCGGAGGCGCCGTGACCTCCGACGCGCAGCTCGAGCTCGCGCTGCGCAGCAAGCTCGCCGGAAGCGGCTCCAAGGTCGCCCTGGTCGAGCGCCTGCTCGGCGGACGGGCGTCGAAGGAGACTCTCGCCATCGTGCGGCAGCTCGTCGAGCAGCCGCGCGGCCGCAGCATCCGCGAGTCGCTCCGCTCTGCGGCGCGCATCGTCGCGTCCCAGGAGGGCCGGACCATCGCGACGGTCTACGCCGCGTCCCCGCTGCCCGAGGCCCAGGCCGAGCGCCTGCGGTCCGTGCTCAGCGCCACCTACGGCGACCTGAAGATCAACCAGGTCGTCGACCCCTCGATCATCGGCGGATTGCGCGTACAGATCGGTGACGACGTCATCGACGGAAGCATCGCATCGCGTCTTGCCGAACTCCGGCTTCAGCTGGCGGGCTGACCGCCTCAAGATAGGAATCACAATGGCAGACATCCAGATCAGCCCCGACGAGATCCGCGACGCGCTCAAGGACTTCGTCAACAGCTACGAGCCCACCGGCGCCGAGGCGACCGAGATCGGCCACGTCCTGGACGCCTCCGACGGCATCGCGCACGTCGAGGGCCTCCCCAGCGTCATGGCCAACGAGCTCATCCGCTTCGCCGACGGCACCCTGGGCCTCGCCCAGAACCTCGACGAGAACGAGGTCGGCGTGGTCGTCCTCGGCGAGTTCGACGACATCGTCGAGGGCATGGAGGTGACCCGCACCGGCGAGGTCCTCTCCGTCCCGGTCGGCGACGGCTACCTCGGCCGCGTCGTGGACCCGCTGGGCAACCCGATCGACGGCCTCGGCGAGATCGCCAGCGAGGGCCGCCGCGAGCTCGAGCTCCAGGCCCCCGGCGTCATGCAGCGCAAGTCGGTGCACGAGCCGCTCCAGACCGGCATCAAGGCGATCGACGCGATGATCCCGGTCGGCCGTGGCCAGCGCCAGCTGATCATCGGCGACCGCCAGACCGGCAAGACCGCGATCGCGATCGACACGATCATCAACCAGAAGGCCAACTGGGAGTCGGGCGACGTCGACAAGCAGGTCCGCTGCATCTACGTCGCGATCGGCCAGAAGGGCTCGACCATCGCCTCGGTGAAGGGCGCGCTCGAGGACGCCGGCGCGATGGAGTACACCACCATCGTCGCCGCCCCGGCCTCTGACCCCGCGGGCTTTAAGTACCTCGCCCCCTACACCGGCTCGGCCATCGGCCAGCACTGGATGTACGGCGGCAAGCACGTCCTCATCGTCTTCGACGACCTGTCCAAGCAGGCAGAGGCGTACCGCGCCGTCTCGCTCCTCCTCCGCCGTCCGCCGGGACGCGAGGCCTACCCGGGTGACGTCTTCTACCTGCACTCCCGCCTGCTGGAGCGTTGCGCCAAGCTCTCCGACGAGCTGGGCGCCGGCTCGATGACCGGTCTGCCGATCATCGAGACCAAGGCGAACGACGTCTCCGCGTACATCCCGACCAACGTGATCTCGATCACCGACGGCCAGATCTTCCTCCAGTCCGACCTCTTCAACGCGAACCAGCGTCCGGCGGTCGACGTCGGTATCTCGGTCTCCCGAGTCGGCGGCGACGCGCAGGTGAAGTCGATCAAGAAGGTCTCCGGCACGCTCAAGCTCGAGCTCGCGCAGTACCGCTCGCTCGAGGCGTTCGCGATGTTCGCGTCCGACCTGGACGCGGCCAGCCGCCGTCAGCTCGCCCGTGGCGCGCGCCTCACCGAGCTGCTCAAGCAGCCGCAGTACTCGCCGTACCCGGTGGAGGAGCAGGTCGTCTCGATCTGGGCCGGCACCAACGGCAAGCTGGACGAGGTCGCCGTCGAGGACGTCCTGCGCTTCGAGTCGGAGCTGCTGGACCACCTGCGCCGCAACACCGACATCCTGACGACCCTGCGCGAGACCAACGTCCTCGACGACGACACGGTCTCGAAGCTCGACTCCGAGGTGGACGCGTTCAAGCTCGAGTTCCAGACCGGAGAGGGCAAGCCGCTCGCCTCGGTCGGACGCGAGGAGTTCGAGGCCATCGACGAGGGCGACGTCGACCAGGAGCGCATCGTCAAGGCCAAGCGCTGAGCGCGGCCGGACGAGACGACTAGGTACTTAGGAGACACATGGGAGCACAGCTTCGGGTCTACCGGCAGAAGATCAGATCTGCCCAGACGACCAAGAAGATCACCCGTGCGATGGAGCTGATCTCCGCCTCCCGCATCCAGAAGGCACAGGCGCGGGTCGCCGCCAGCACGCCGTACGCCCGCGCGATCACGCGCGCGGTGTCGGCGGTGGCGACGTATTCGAACGTCGACCACATCCTCACGACCGAGCCCGAGAAGATCGAGCGCGCTGCGATCGTCATCTTCTCGTCCGACCGGGGTCTCGCGGGCGCGTTCAACTCGAACGTGCTCAAGGAGAGCGAGAAGCTCGCCGAGCTGCTGCGCAGCCAGGGCAAGGAGGTCGTGTACTTCCTCATCGGCCGCAAGGCTCAGGGCTACTTCGGCTTCCGCCGACGCGCGTTCGAGAGGGTCTGGACCGGCAACACGGATGCTCCGGAGTTCGAGCAGGCGAAGGAGGTCGCCGACGCGATCCTCGAGTCGTTCCTGCGCGACGCGTCCGACGGCGGCGTGGACGAGATCCACATCATCTACAACCGCTTCGTCAGCATGCTGACCCAGGAGCCGCAGGTCGTGCGCCTGCTGCCGCTGGAGGTCGTCGAAGGCGTGGAGGAGCCGGACCGCACCCAGGTCCTGCCGCTCTACGAGTTCGAGCCGGATGTCGGGACGGTGCTCGACTCGCTGCTGCCCGTCTACATCGAGAGCCGCATCTTCAACGCGATGCTGCAGTCGGCCGCTTCCAAGCACGCGGCCACGCAGAAGGCGATGAAGGCCGCGAGCGACAACGCCGACAAGCTCATCACCGACTACACGCGTCTTGCGAACAACGCCCGCCAGGCGGAGATCACCCAGCAGATCTCCGAGATCGTCGGCGGCGCGGACGCGCTGAGCTCGGCCAAGTAAACGTCAACGAGAGAGATAGAAATCATGACTACCGCTACCGCCGAAGCCCAGGCTTCGACCGCGCAGCCGGGCGTCGGGCGCATCGCGCGCGTGACCGGCCCCGTGGTCGACATCGAGTTCCCGCACGATGCGATCCCGGGTATCTACAACGCTCTGAAGACCACGATCACGATCGGCGAGCAGTCGACCGAGATCACGCTCGAGGTCGCCCAGCACCTCGGTGACGACCTGGTCCGCGCCATCGCGCTGAAGCCGACCGACGGCCTGGTCCGCGGCGGCGAGGTGCGCGACACCGGCGCCCCGATCTCGGTGCCCGTCGGCGACGTGACCAAGGGCAAGGTGTTCAACGTCACCGGTGACATCCTGAACGCGGAGCCGGGCGAGACGATCGAGATCACCGAGCGCTGGCCGATCCACCGTCAGCCGCCGTCGTTCGACCAGCTCGAGTCGAAGACCCAGCTCTTCGAGACCGGCATCAAGGTCATCGACCTGCTGACCCCGTACGTCCAGGGTGGGAAGATCGGCCTGTTCGGCGGCGCCGGCGTCGGCAAGACGGTCCTCATCCAGGAGATGATCCAGCGCGTGGCGCAGGACCACGGTGGTGTGTCGGTGTTCGCCGGCGTCGGCGAGCGCACCCGTGAGGGCAACGACCTCATCCACGAGATGGAGGAGGCGGGCGTCTTCGACAAGACCGCGCTCGTCTTCGGCCAGATGGACGAGCCGCCGGGAACGCGTCTTCGCGTGGCGCTGTCCGCTCTGACCATGGCGGAGTACTTCCGCGATGTGCAGAAGCAGGACGTGCTGCTCTTCATCGACAACATCTTCCGCTTCACGCAGGCCGGTTCCGAGGTCTCGACGCTGCTCGGCCGCATGCCGTCCGCGGTGGGCTACCAGCCGAACCTCGCCGACGAGATGGGCCTCCTCCAGGAGCGCATCACCTCGACGCGCGGTCACTCGATCACCTCGCTGCAGGCGATCTACGTGCCGGCCGACGACTACACCGACCCGGCGCCGGCGACCACGTTCGCGCACCTCGACGCCACGACCGAGCTCTCCCGTGAGATCGCGTCGAAGGGCCTGTACCCGGCCGTCGACCCGCTGACCTCGCCCTCGCGCATCCTCGACCCCCGCTACCTCGGCGAGGACCACTACCGCGTGGCCACCACGGTCAAGCAGATCCTCCAGAAGAACAAGGAGCTGCAGGAGATCATCGCGATCCTCGGTGTCGACGAGCTGTCGGAGGAGGACAAGATCACGGTGTCGCGTGCGCGCCGCATCCAGCAGTTCCTCTCGCAGAACACCTATATGGCGAAGAAGTTCACCGGCGTGGAGGGCTCGACCGTCCCGCTGAAGGACACCATCGAGTCGTTCGACGCGATCGCCAAGGGCGAGTTCGACCACGTCGCCGAGCAGGCCTTCTTCAACGTCGGTGCGATCTCCGACGTCGAGGAGAAGTGGGCGCAGATCCAGAAGGAGAACGGCTGATCATGGCTGTTCTGAACGTCAGCGTCGTCGCCGCCGACCACGAGGTGTGGTCGGGCGAGGCGAGCATGGTCGTCGCGAGGACCGTGGAGGGGCAGATCGGTATCCTGCCCGGCCACGAGCCGCTGCTGGCCATCCTCGCCCAGGGCGAGGTGCGCGTCACCCTGAACGGGGGAGAGTCGGTCACGGCGAACGCCGACGATGGCTTCCTCTCCGTCGAGAACAACACGGTCACGATCGTGGCCCGTCAGGCCGAGCTGGTCTGACATGGCTGAACCAGGAGCCCCGCTGGAGCGCCAGTTCGGAGACGTCCGCGTCCCGATGCTGGTGGCGATGGCGGGGCTTCCTGGTTCCGGCAAGTCCACCATCGCGGAGATCCTCGCCGGCCGGATGGGCGCGACGGTGATCTCGGTGGACCCGATCGAGGCGGCGATCCTCCGCGCGGGGATCGATTCCGACCAGCCGACCGGGCTCGCGGCCTACCTCGTCGCCGAGACGATGGCCGAGCAGGTGCTGCTCTCCGGCCACTCTGTCGTCGTGGACGCTGTCAACGCCGTGGAGCCGGCGCGCCTGCAGTGGCGCGACCTGGCGGAGCGGTGCGACGTGAAGCTCCGGGTCGTCGAGACGGTGTGCTCCGATCCCGCACTGCACGAGGAGCGGTTGTCCAAGCGTTCGCCCCTCGTCGCCGCGTATGCCGTCGAACAGAGCACCGAGGAGTACGACGAGTGGAGGGGCGCCTGCGGCTCCCTCCCGCGCGTGACCCTCGACACGGCCGCCCCGCTGGGCGAGAACGTCGACGCCGCGCTGGACTTCGTGGCGGGCTGAGGGGCTCATCCTGCTCCCGCCCTCGGAGACGAAGAGGGACGGGGGAGCGGGGTCGCCGCTCGCCCTCGACCGCCTGCGCTTCCCTGCGCTGCATCCTGTCCGCCGGGAGGTGGTGGACGCCCTGGTGGAGTTGTCTGCCGACCACGAGGCGTCGGTGAAGGCGCTGAAGCTCGGCCCGAAGCAGGCCGGAGAGGTGGACCGGAACCGGTCCGTCCCGACCGCGCCGACCATGCGCGCGCTGGAGCGGTACACCGGGGTGCTCTACGACGCGCTCGACGCGGGGACGCTGAGCGACGCCGACTGGGAGGTCGCGGCGGAGTCGGTGGCGGTGCAGTCGGCGCTGCTGGGGCTGGTGGGGGCTGCTGACCTGATCCCGGCGTACCGCTTGTCGTTCGATTCCCGAGTATCGCTGAAGCGCGGCGCCGCCTCGCTCAAGAAGCGCTGGGCCTCGGCCGGCGCAGCCGCGCTGGCCGAGCGCGACGACCTGCTGCTCGACCTTCGGTCGGAGGGCTACGCGGCCCTCGCGCCGCTCCCGGACCGCGACGGCGCCCACTACGTGCGCGTGCTGGCGCGCGACGACAGCGGCCAGGTGCGGGCGCTGAACCACTTCAACAAGCAGGCCAAGGGGCTGCTGACGCGTGCGCTCATCGAGGCGGGCGCGGGCTTCCGGTCGACGGAGGACCTCGTGCAGTGGGCGGAGTCCGAGGGCTACGAACTGCGTCTCGCGGACGACGGATCCCGTGACCTGCTGCTCGTCGTGCCGGAGATCCGCGGTGTGCCCGGGAGCCTCATGGCAGCGCTCCGCGCCTGAGCGCGACAGCGTCTGAAGCCGGACTCTGGCCCCTCCGACTCACCACGAACTCCCAGTGGTGCAGGACTGAAAAGTGAGATAAGCTCACGACCAAGAGAGAGGATCATTGATCCGAGGCGGAGGCACCCGCACGTGTGCGAACCTCACGACCTCAACAAGTCGGGCCGATGTGCGGAGGCCGGCGCGTCATCCCCATGCGTCGTTTCCCCGTCGGAGTGTGAGGCACCAAGAATCCGCCTGCGGTCGGGCACGAGCGGTCTCTTCCTCACCAGCGAGAATCCGGCGGTGGAGTCCTCCGCCGTCGGCCCGACTCTCTCGGTTACCGCCGTCCGGATAAGCCCGGCGCCTCAGTCGGCCGCGCGGAAGCAGCCCTCGAAGTGGTCGTCGACCATCCCGGTGGACTGCATGAGCGCGTACATCGTGGTCGGCCCGACGAAGCGGAAGCCGCGCCGCCGCAGTTCCTTGCTCATGGCCGTCGACTCCGGTGTGACCGCCGGTACCTCGCCCCAGGATGCCGGACGCCGGCCCGCGCGGGGCTCGGGTGCGAAGCCCCACATCAACTCTTCGAGCGGGACGTCGAGCGCCAGCACCGCACGCGCATTGGCGATGGTCGCCTCGATCTTCCCCCTGTGACGGATGATGCGCGCATCCTGCAACAGCCGCTCCACGTCGGTCTCGGTCATCGCGGCGACCTTCTCCGGCTCGAAGTTCAGGAAGTCCTCCCGGAACGCCGGCCGCCGACGCAGGATGGTGATCCACGACAGCCCCGCCTGGAAGCCCTCGAGGCACAGCTTCTCGTAGAGCGCGCGCGGATCATGCTGGGGACGCCCCCACTCCTCGTCGTGGTACCGCTGGTACTCCGGATCGCTCGCCGCCCAGGAGCAGCGCGCGACCCCGTCGGCGCCCACCACGAGAGCGGCGCGCTGCGGCGCAGCAGGGACTCCGGCGGCACTGGCGTCGGCGGTGGTCGCCTCGTCGGTCGATGCGCTCATGCGGCCAGCATGATCCCTTCGTGCTCGAGCAGCCAGATCTTGGTCGGGATGCCGTCGCCTCCGCTGTACCCCGTGACGCGCCCGCTGGACGACAGCACGCGGTGACAGCCGACGATGATCGGCACCGGGTTCGCACCCACAGCGCCGCCGATGGCCCGGCCGTACCC
>JAEWJG010000378.1 GCA_023386675.1 Actinomycetes bacterium | reverse complement strand
GTGCGCTTCACCGCGGACAGCGATGCCCTCGCGCCGGTGCTCGCCGAGCTGGCCCGGCTCGACGTCCGCGGCCTGACCGTGGCGCCGCCGTCGCTCGAGGAGCTGTTCCTGCGCCACTACGGCGACGACCTCCGGCAGGCCGCGCCCGAGACCGCCGGAGCGCGACGGTGAGCACGGCGATCGCTCGCCTCGAACCCGCGCACGCTCGTCCGGCAGCGGGAGGACCCGGCGCCGCAGCAGTCCTGCGCGCCCTGGTGCGCCAACGGCTGAGGCGCGACCGCTGGCAGCTCACCGTCTGGCTGCTCTCGATCGCGGCGCTGGCAGCGTTCTCCGCGGCGAGCGTGCAGCAGACGTACGCGTCCGCGGCAGGACGCGACCAGGTCATCCGGCTGGCGATCTCCGACCCGACCATCCTGGTCCTGCGCGGGCTGCCGCAGGGCTCGACCCTGCCCGCGCTCATCTTCTTCGAGATCTTCACGTTCCTTGCGCTCATGGCCGGGCTGATGAACACGTTCCTCGCCGTCCGCCACTCCCGCGCCGAGGAGGAGTCCGGTCGTGCCGAGCTCGTCGCATCCACACCGGCCGGACGCCTGCTGCCGACCGCAGCGACCGTCGTCTACGCGGTGCTGGTGGATGTGGCGCTCGCGATCATCACGTCGCTGGGCTTCCTCGCGACCGGCCTGCCCGCCGGCGGCTCGTTCGTCGCGGGGGCTGCCGTGGGCGGCGCCGGCCTCGCGTTCTTCGGAGTCGGCCTGCTGCTGGCGCAGGTCATGAGCACGTCGCGCGGAGCGAACGGCTATGCGGCCGCCGTTGTCATCGCCGCCTACCTCCTGCGCGGGATCGGGGACGCGATGGGGACACCGATCGGCGACGGCACGCACCTGCGCGCTGCGTGGCCGAGCTGGCTCAGCCCGATCGGCTGGGGTGAGCAGACGGCGGCGTGGACCGCGGACGCCTGGTGGCCGATCCTGCTCCAAGTCGGCTTCGCCGCGGTCCTCGTCGTCGGCGTCTTCGGGCTGCAGGCCGTCCGCGACTCGGGGGCAGGACTCGTGCCGGAGCGGGCAGGGCGCGCGACCGCGTCACCCACGCTCTCGGGCGCGGTCGGCCTCGCCTGGCGCCTGCAGCGACCGGTCGTGATCGGCTGGACGGTCGGCGGAGCGCTCGGCGGCCTGCTGGCGGGCGCCCTCGGCAGCGCGATCAACAGCTCGCTCGCCAGCAACCCCGACCTGGCCGGCATCCGTGAGGCCATGCGACGCATCGGTGCCGGCGGGTCCGGGCCGCTGACCGAGCTGTTCATCTCGGCCATCCTCTCGATCGTCGGCGTGCTCGCCGCTGCCTGCGCCGTCCAGTCCGTGGTCAGGCTGAGGCAGGAGGAGCAGTCGGGGACCGCAGAAGTGATGCTCGCGACGCCGCTGTCCCGCGTCCGCTGGCTGTTCTCGCACGTCGGCGTCGGGGTCGTCGCCGTCCTCGCCGTACTCCTCGCGGCAGCGCTCACCGCCGGGCTCTCGGCGATCGCCGCTGGTGAGGACACCTCGATGATCGGACACGCCTTCGCCGCCGCCTCCGCGCAGGCACCGGTCGCCCTGGTCTACCTCGGGGCCCTGACGCTGCTCTTCGTCCTGCTGCCGAGCTGGACCGTCCCTGTCGGGTGGGCGGCTCTCGGGCTCGGCGCCTTCGTCGGGATCTTCGGCGGCCTCATCCAGCTGCCGGACTGGATCCGCCACCTCTCGCCGTTCGCCGACGCCCCTGTCGTGGTCGGAGACGTGGACTGGACCGGGGGATACTGGATGCTCGGCATCACGATCGCCGCCCTCGGGGCGGCTGCGGGGCTGATCCGCCGACGCGACTTCGCCATCGGATAGAGACGGGACGGTGCCCATGGCCAGAGACGAGGCGGCGCTCGCCGAGGTGATGGAGCACTCCGCCGCCGTGCTGACAGCGGCCGGGTTCCCGAAGATGCCCGCTCGCGTCCTCATGGCGCTCACCGTCACCGAGTCTCCCGGGCTGACCGCCGCCGAGCTGGCCGAGCGCCTCGACGTGAGCGCCGCCGCGATCTCGGGTGCGGTCCGCTACCTGCAGACGCTCGGCATCATCCGGCGCCTCGCCCAGACCGGCAGCCGCCGCGACCGGTACGAGATCCCGAGCGACTGGTACGCCCTGATGGTGCGCAACAGCCCGATTTACGGCACCCTCGCCGACCAGGCCGAGGCCGGGCTCGCGGCCGTCGGCGACCCGGAGTCGCCCGCGACCGAACGACTCCGCGACATGGCCGGTTTCTACCGGTTCCTGCAGGGGCGTCTTCCGCAGCTCATCGCCGAATGGGAGCAGGTGCGCGCGGGCCACGCCGTCGAGGAAGCCACCGACGCGTGATGAGCCCCTCGCCGGAGGACGGCCGCCTGTACCGTTGGATCAGCGGAGATCCGAACGATGCCTCCATCGGCCGGACGCCCCGATCGCTCCAGGAGATGCTCGCACTGGTGGAGGGCGGCACTCGAGATGAGCGGCTGGACCTGGCACTGACCGACGACCTCCCTCGCAACATCTCCGCGCGGCTGCTCGAGGACGACGATCTCGGGGTCGTCGCCGCTGTTCTCTGGACGAATCGATTCACCGGCGAGCAGCCGGTCCACTGCGAGTCGCGCCTCCGTGCGATGCCCCGTTCGGAGGATGTCGACACGGTCCTGCTGCGCCTGGGCGAGCAGCCGCAGTCCAGAATCGCTTCGAAGCTGGATGTGCGATTCAACCATCTCCCGTGGGAGAGCATCCAGGACGCGTTGGACGGGATCGGTGTGACCGCGGCCGAGCGAACCCGCGTGCTGGGCACGTGGCGCAAGAACCCGAAACGGGAGCTCTGGACGTTCCGTGAGGTGTTGACCGATGTTGGCGTTGAGGTCGGCGCGTAGCCGTCAGAACACGTACTCGAGCAGGTCGAGCCCGACGGCCCGCATCCCTTCGATCACGGCCAGCCGCTCGGGCAGGCTGGTGTCGTCGAAGTACGTCGACACCGCATAGGTGACGCCGGCGCGGGGACCACGCAGCACGCCGACCTCGCTGCGCACGCCGTCGTCCGTCCCGGTCTTGTTGACCAGCAGGATGCCGTGCTCCGGGTGGCGGTGCGAGTGCGGGTCGAGGCCGAATGCGCTCGACACCAGCGAGAAATCGCTGTTGAGGGACAGCCACGAGATGACGCGCTGGCTGGTCGCCGGGTTGACGATCTCGCCGCGCGCGAGCGCCGAGAACAGCCAGGTGAGCTCGTTGGCGCTGCCGACCGACAGCTGCGGGGCGTCGTCCGGTCCGCGGTGGTCGCGGACGAGGTCGAGCAGGGCGGTGCGGGTGAGGCCGAGCGACTCCGTCCGGGCGCTCACCGCCTCGAGCCCGACGCGCCGGAGAAGGACGTTGGTGGCAAGGTTGTCGCTCGTCGCGCCGACGAGGGCCGCCAGGTCGGCGACCGGGAGCGACGGCACGTGCAGGTGCTGCCAGATCCCTGACTCGCCGGCGATGTCGCGGGGGTCGCGGTCGAGG
>JAEWJG010000358.1 GCA_023386675.1 Actinomycetes bacterium | reverse complement strand
GCGGCAGGGGGAGCCGCACCCGCCTCGGATGTCGATCTACTTGCCTGCGGGCTTCAGGTTCATCAGCACCTGGACGGCCGACGGCTGGGTCGGGTCGGCGGTCGCGTACTGGTCCTTCTCGCTGGGCCAGCCGGTGAACTTCCGGGTGTTGTACTGGGCCAGCTGCGGGTGGGTGCCGATCGCGATGGCCGGGACCTCATCCACGAAGATCTTCTGGAGCTTCTCGAGTGCGGCGGTGCGGGCGCTGTCGTCGGACGCCTGCGCGTACTCCTTCAGCAGGGCCGTGGCCTCCGGGTTGCTGTAGCGACCGAAGTTGTCCGAGACCTTTCCATCGGTGGCCTGGTCGAGGTAGCTCGAGTTCATGACGTCGTCGTAGATGTGCCAGGGGTTCGAGCCCGAGCCGGTCCAGTGCAGGGCCGCGTCGAAGTTACCGGATCCCATGTTGGCGAACCAGGTGTCGGCGTCGGGGGTGGCGACCTTGGCGTCGGCGCCCAGCGTGCTCTTGATCTGCGTCGCAGCCAGCTGGATGCCGGTGACGTAGTCGTTCCAGCCCTGCGGGTCCTGCAGGGTGAACGAGACCGGGGTGCCCTTCGGGTCGATGAGGGCGCCGTCCTTCCAGGTGTAGCCGGCGTCGGTGAGGAGCTTCTTGGCGGCGTCCACGTCGATCTTGAACGTCTTGTCCTTGAACTGGCCGGCGATGTATTGGTCGCCGGTCGGCTGCGGGATGCCGGTCAGGTTGGTCAGCTCGGGGCCGGCGTTGCCGCGGGCCTTCTCGGCGTGGGCCTTGCGGTCCACGACCAGGTTCACCGCCTGCCGGAACGCGACGTCGTTGAACGGCGCCTTGGTCGTGTTGACGACGATCATGTCCGGGCTGAGGACGTTGGCGCCCCAGAACACGTTGTGCTTCGGGTCCTTGTCGACGTAGTTCTTCTGGTAGTCCGTGATGAAGATCTGCGCCCAGTCGGTCTCGCCGCTCTGCAGTGCGCGAAGGAGGCCGGTGTTGTCGTTGTACTCCAGGTACTTGAGTTCGCCGACCGGGACCTTGCCGCCCCAGTAGTCCGTGCGCGCTTTGAGCACGACGCCCTGCGACGAGAAGCTCTTGATCGTGTACGGGCCGGTGCCGACCGCATCCTTGACCGCGTCCTTCGTCGGGTCCGCGATGCCCTTCCATTGGTGCTGCGGGACCATTGCGACCTGGAGCACGTCGCCCTGCTTGACGAACTTCGACTCGCTGAAGCTCAGGACCACGTTGTCGCCGTCCTTCTTGACGTCCGCGAGCTTGAGGCCGCCGAGGTCGAGAGCCGGGGTGTTCTTGATCAGCGTGTAGGTGAAGACGATGTCGTCGGCGGTGAACGGCTTGCCGTCGCTCCACTTCACGCCCGTGCGGGGAGTGACGGTGAGCTGGGTGTAGTCGTCGTTCCACTTCACCTTCGATGCGAGCCACGGGGTGGTCTCGTTCTTGCCGACCGGGTTGACGATCGCGAGGGGCTCGTAGATCATCCGGTCGTAGCCCAGGGACATGCCGGATCCGGTGGTGATGAAGGGGTTGTTGATCTGCGTCGCCAGGATGGCCGCGCCGTCGGGCTTGGCGACGGTGAGCGATCCGCCGGTTGAGCTGCTTGCTCCGTTGGAGCCGTTCGACGAGCAGCCGGTGAGCGCCATCGCGCCGATGGCGGCGACGGCGGATGCCGTGACCAAGTACTTCCTAAGCCTCATTGCTTCTCCTTCGTGACGGACACATCCTTTGTGCCCTGGGTGCTGCGGAACGTCGGGTGACACTAACTTGCTTACTGGTCAGAAAGCAATGTTGGAGCGAGGTTACTGGGTGGTAAGCTCGCATGCAAGCAGGATGAGCAGGAAGCGATTTCGGGATGGCCACAAGCGGTAGCAGCGCCACTCCACGCCCGGAGACCGAGCGCAAGCGCGAGAAGATCCTGCGCGCCGCGATCGAGACGTTCGGTACCAAGGGATCGACGAACGGCACGCTTGCGGACATCGCCGATCAGGTCGGGATCACGCACGCCGGCGTCCTCCATCACTTCGGCTCGAAGCAGAACCTTCTCCGGGAGGTCCTCGAGTTCCGCGATCAGGACGATGTCGCCCACCTGGAGGGCCGCCACATCCCGAATGGGCCCGCGCTCTTCGTCCACCTCGTCGACACGGCCCGGCGCAACGCCGAACGCCCCGGTATCGTGCAGGTCTACACGGTGCTCTCGGCCGAGTCGGTGACCGACGACCACCCGGCGACCGTCTACTTCCAGGAGCGCTATCGGACGCTGCGCCGCGAGATCGACGCCGCCTTCCGCGAGCTGTGCGCCCAGGAGGGGGTGGAGGACCCCGGCACGATCGACCGTGCCGCCGCATCCATCCTCGCGCTCATGGACGGGCTGCAGCTGCAGTGGCTGCTCGATCCGACGGCGGTCGACTTGGCCAAGGCGAGCGCCTTCGCCATCGAGGCGATCGTGAACGGCGTGCTACGGCCTGCGCCGCCGGTGACGTCGTACCTGCGCGACGAGTGATCGCCGGGAGGAAAGGGTGCCCCCAGTAGGATTTGAACCTACGGCCTTCTGCTCCGGAGGCAGACGCTCTATCCCCTGAGCTATGGGGGCCAGGGTGCGGATCCAGGCTAGCATCCCCGCAGCGGGGCCCGTGACATCGGCCGGACCACGCCTCAGGATGCGGGTACGTTCCCGAGGACGCTCTGCATCAGCGGCGCCGCGTCGCCCGGCTCGAAGAACGACGTCGACTCCGCGACGATCCAGTAGGGGCCGCGGAAGATCTGCACCTGGCCGGCGTCGCCGGGCTTGAAGTATCCCTCGACGGTCGGCGGCGTGCCGTACGTCGGCACCGGCTTCGCGGCGGTGATCGCCGTGTTCTTCAGGCTCTCCATCACATCCGTCGGCGGCTTGGCCACCGCGATCTGGACGACGTCCCCGCTGGTCTGGTTGAGGTACGCGCAGGCGACGCCCTGCCAGTCGGCGATCTTCTTCTCGAGCGTGCCGGCCTTCGGTGCGTAGTCCGGGTCCGGTCCGTAGTTGGGATTGAACGCGTACAGCTGGTCGGCGGTGAGCACCTGGTCGCAGGTGAGGCCGACCGGGGTCGGCGGGCTGGTCGGCGTGACGACGGGCAGCGGAACGTCGGTCGGCTTCGCGGTGGCGCTCGCGCTCGCGGTGCGCGAGGGGGAGGCGGCCGGCGTCGCGC
>JAEWJG010000348.1 GCA_023386675.1 Actinomycetes bacterium | reverse complement strand
GTCACGGGCTGGCGCGAGGCGTACGCCGAGCGGCTCCCCGCCGAATTCCTCGCTGGACTCGACGAAGCGCGCTTCGCCCGCAACTGGGAGGGCATCGTCGTGGACGGCGTGACGGACGCGTTCGTCGCCGAGCGCGACGGCGAGATCGTCGGCTGGGCGACGGCAGGACCGGGCCGTGACGACGATCCACCGCGCCCACGCGAACTGGAGGGCATCTACCTCGTCGCGTCCGCGTACGGCTCCGGAGCCGGTCAGCAGCTCCTCGACGTCGCGCTGGGCGACGCCCCGGCCTACCTCTGGGTGATGGAGGGCAACGCCCGCGCCGAGGCCTTCTACCGCCGAAACGGCTTCGCGCCCGACGGCACCACCTCCACGCACACCCTCGGGGGCACGACCGTGTCAGTCCTCCGCCTCACCCGCTGACCGCCTCCATCGAGTCCACGAAGAGTGCACGCTCCTTCGGCGTGTCGCGTGCACTCTTCGCGGACTCGACGGAGGGAGGGGTCAGGAGGCGGTGGTGACCAGGCCGAGTTCGGCGGGGGTTAGGAGGAGGTCGTTCACGGGGACGACGCGGACGGTGTAGCCGAAGGAGCCGGCCCAGGCGAGGCGGACCGTGCCGACGAACTCGTGGGCGACGGTGGCATCGTGGGAGCCCGGGACCGACGTGTCGACCGTGAGCGCCTGGTGGCGGGTGTCCGTCAGCTCGTCGTCGTGGCTGCGGCCGTAGACGACCTGCACCTCGACGTCGGACGGGTCGAGCCCGTTCAGGTGCACCAGCGCGCGGACGTGCAGCTCGTCGCCGACCTGCGGCACCGCATCCACCCCTCCCGCGTCGACGTGCGCGACGTTGACGCCCGGCCAGGCGGCCTCGACCTTCTGCTTCCAGGCCGCGAGCGAGCGCGCTTCGGCGAAGTCGTCCTCGGTCAGGCGGTCCTCGTACGAGGCGGCGGGCACGTACAGGCGCTCCACGTATTCACGGACCATCCGCTCGGCCGACAGCGGCGCGGACAGCGTGGCGAGGGTGTGCCGGATGCGCGACACCCAGGCCGTCGGAACGCCGTCGCCGTCGCGGTCGTAGAACCGCGGCGCGATCTGGTTCTCGATCAGGTCGTACATCGCCTCGGCCTCGAGCGCGTCGCGCTCCGCGCCGTCGCCGGCCGCATCCGCGGACGGGATCGCCCAGCCGTTCTCTCCGTCGTAGAACTCGTTCCACCAGCCGTCGAGGATCGACAGGTTGAGCGCGCCGTTCAGCGCCGCCTTCATCCCGGAGGTGCCGCACGCCTCCAACGGACGCAGCGGGTTGTTCAGCCAGACGTCGGTGCCGGGGTAGAGCAGCTGCGCCATCCCGATGTCGTAGTCGGGCAGGAACACCATCCGCTGCCGGATGTCGGCCTCGGACGCGAACTGCACCAGCTTCTGGATGAGACGCTTGCCCTCGTCGTCGGCCGGGTGCGACTTGCCGGCGATGACGAACTGCACGGGCCGCTGCGGGTCGGTGAGGATCTTCCGCAGCCGGTCCGGGTCGTGCAGCATCAGCGTCAGGCGCTTGTAGGTCGGCACGCGGCGGGCGAAGCCGATGGTGAGGACGTTCGGGTCGAGCAGGTCGTCCATCCATGCGGGCGCGATGCCGCCGGGATTCTGCTCCTCCCAGGCGCGCTCCAGGCGGCGGCGGGCGTCCTGCACCAGCTGCTCGCGCATCCGGTTGCGGACACCCCAGAGGTCCAGGTCGCTGACCGCGCCGCTGTTGGCCCAGTCCGCGTGCGTCGTGTCCTCGGTGCCGAGCCGCTCCAGGGCCAGGGCGCGGAGCATCGGGTCGGTCCAGGTGGGCGCGTGGACGCCGTTGGTGACCGAATCGATCGGCACCTCCTGCGGGTCGAATCCCGGGTAGAGGCCGTTGAACATGTGCCGCGACACGTCGCCGTGCAGCTGCGAGACGCCGTTAGCGTGCTGGCCCAGCCGCAGGCCCATGACCGCCATGTTGAACACGTCCGGCGATCCGCCCGGGTAGTCCTCGGCGCCCAGCGGGAGCACCTGGTCGACCGACACGCCCGGAAGCAGCGACGTGGAGAAGTACCGCTGGACCAGCGGCCTGTCGAACCGGTCGATGCCCGCCGGGACCGGCGTGTGCGTCGTGAACACGGTGCCGGCACGCACGACCTGCAGCGCCTGGTCGAAGCTCAGCCCCTCGCCGATCAGGTCGGAGATGCGCTCCAGCCCGAGGAACCCGGCGTGGCCCTCGTTGGTGTGGAACACCTCGGCCTCCGGCGCGCCGGTCAGCTCGGTCCACGCCTTCACCGCGCGGACGCCGCCGATGCCGAGCAGTAGCTCCTGCAGCAGGCGGTGCTCTCCCCCGCCGCCGTACAGGCGGTCGGTGACCGAGCGCAGGCGCTCCTCGTTGTCCGGGATGTCGGTGTCGAGCAGGAGCAGCTTGACGCGACCGACCGCGGCCTGCCAGACCCGCGCGTGCAGCACGCCATCCGGCAGGGCCAGCGAGATCTGCACGGGAGTGCCGTCCGGGTTGCGCAGGACGCTGAGCGGAAGACCGTCCGGATCGAGCACCGGGTAGCTCTCCAGCTGCCAGCCGTCGGGCGTGATCGCCTGCGAGAAGTAGCCGGACCGGTAGAAGAGCCCGGCAGCGACGATCGGCACGCCGAGGTCGCTGGCCGCCTTGAGGTGGTCGCCGGCGAGGATGCCGAGGCCGCCGGAGTACTGCGGCAGCGTGGCCGCGATGCCGAACTCGGGCGAGAAGTAGGCGATGGTCTTGGGCGCGCCCTCCCCCAGCGACTGGTACCAGCGCGGCTCGCTGAGGTACGAGCGGAGGTCGTCGCGGATGTGGTTCGCCCATTCCACGTAGCCCGGGTCGGCCGCCAGCTCGGCGAGGCGCGAGGGCTCGACCGCGCCGAGCAGCGCGATCGGATCGTGTCTGACCTGCTGCCACAGCTCCGGCGAGATGCGGGCGAACAGCTCCTTGGTGGGCTCGTGCCACGACCAGCGGAGGTTGGCCGCGATCTCCTCCAGAGCGGAGAGGTTGTCGGGGAGGACGGCGCGGACGGTAAATCGACGGATGGCCTTCACCCGGTCCACCTTAGAGGAGCCTCATGACGGGCGGGTTAATGAGTGTACGTTCGGACCGTGGTGAAGAACGCAGCGACCAAGTCAGCAGCCGCCGCGCCCGAGGCGGCCACGAACCAAGCCCCCGCGCAGGCGGCGCCCCCGGCGCCTCCAGCGCCTTACGAACCCCTGCTCCCGCGCATCCCCATCCTGGAGCTGTCGCCCCAGGTCGACGAGGGACTGTGGGCCGCGACGGCGTTCAGCGGGGAGGTGATCCCGTTCCGCGCGACCGCCTTCAGAGAGGGGCACGACAAGATCGGCGTGGACCTCATCCTGCTCGACCCCGCCGGGCAGCAGACCGAGCACCACATGCGACCGCTCACCCCCGGCACCGACCGGTGGGAGGTGGAGGTGCAGCTCGATCAGACCGGCCTCTGGCGCTACCGCGTCCAGGCGTACGCCGACGAGTACGCCACCTGGCATCACAACGCCGAGGTGAAGGTCCCGGCCGGGATCGACGTCGAGCTGATGCTGACGATGGGTCACGACATCCTGATCCGGGCGTCGAAGGACAAGCGGAGGAGCACCGCCGAGCGTCGCCACCTCTCCGAGGCGGCCAAGGTCGTCGCGGACACCCGGCGGCCGGTGGAGGAGCGCTTCCAGGCCGCGGTGGACGACCGCATCCAGCAGGTGCTCGCCGAGCGGCCCGTGGTGAGCCTGCCGTCCCTCTCGGCCACGCGCGCCATCCAGGTGGAGCGCACCCGTGCCGGTGTCGGCAGCTGGTACGAGTTCTTCCCGCGGTCCGAGGGTGCCAAGAAGCGCGCCGACGGCACTTGGCAGTCGGGCACGTTCCGCACGGCCGCGAAGCGCCTGCCCGAGATCGCGGCGATGGGCTTCGACGTCGTCTATCTGCCGCCCATCCACCCGATCGGGCGGACGTTCCGCAAGGGACCGAACAACACGCTCGACGCCGGCGACAACGACCCGGGTTCGCCGTGGGCCATCGGCAGCGCGGAGGGCGGCCACGACGCCATCCACCCCGACCTCGGCACCGAGAAGGACTTCGCCTTCTTCCTCGGCAAGGCCAAGCAGGCCGGCCTGGAGGTCGCGCTCGACCTAGCACTGCAGGCGTCGCCCGACCACCCGTGGGTGCAGACGCATCCGGAGTGGTTCACCACCCTCCCGGACGGCACGATCGCCTACGCGGAGAACCCGCCGAAGAAGTACCAGGACATCTACCCCATCAACTTCGACAACGACTACGAGGGCCTCCGCCAGGAAGTGCTCCGCATCGTCCGGCACTGGATGGCGCTGGGTGTCCGCATCTTCCGCGTCGACAACCCGCACACCAAGCCGCTGCACTTCTGGGAGTGGCTCATCCACACGGTCAACGAGACCGACCCGGATGTGGTGTTCCTGGCGGAGGCGTTCACGCGTCCCGCGCTGCTCCGCACCCTGGCGAAGGCCGGGTTCCAGCAGTCCTACACGTACTTCACCTGGCGGAACACGAAGGAGGAGCTGGAGGAGTTCCTCGACTCCCTCGCGCACGAGACGGCCGACTACCTGCGGCCGAACCTGTTCGTGAACACGCCGGACATCCTCACCGAGTACCTGCAGTTCGGCGGCCAGCCCGCGTTCAAGGTGCGCGCGGCCATCGCGGCGACGGCTGCTCCGACCTGGGGTGTCTACTCGGGCTACGAGCTGTTCGAGAACGTCGCCAGGCCGGGAGCCGAGGAGTACATCGACAACGAGAAGTACGAGTACCGCCCCCGCGACTACACCCGTGCGCAGCAGGAGGGACGCTCACTCGCGGGCTACCTGACCATGCTCAACCGGGCGCGCAGCGAGCACCCCCCGCTGCGGCAGCTGCGCAACCTGTCCATCCATTGGAGCGACGACGACAGCATCCTCGTCTACTCCAAGTACCTCGACGGGCGGTTCACCCGCAGCGGCAAGGCCGACGCGGTCCTCGTGATCGCGAACGTCGACCCGCACTCGGTGCGCGAGACGATCGTCCACCTCGACCCCACCGTGTTCGGCATCCCCTTCGGGCAGCAGTTCGAGGTGAAGGACCGCGTGACCGGACAACGCTGGACGTGGGGCACCGACAACTACGTGCGCCTGGACGCGTTCACGGAGCCCGTGCACATCCTGTCCGTCCGCCCGCTGTGACCGCCGACCGAGAGCTGAGGAGCCGACCCATGTCCCCCATCCCCCCAGAGGCCGAAAAGCACAGCCGCGTCGCCGGTGTCGACCTGCCGGACCTCGACGAGAGCCTGCTCGCGGCGATCGCCGCCGGCAGCTACCACGACCCGCACTCCGTGCTCGGCCAGCACCAGCTGAACGCCCCCGGCGTCGCCGACCCGGTCACGGTCATCCGTGCTCTGCGCCCGCTCGCAAAAGAGGTGTTCGCCGTCCTCTCGACCGGTGCGCACATCGAGCTCGCCCACGTCGGCTACGGCGTCTGGCAGGGCGTCGACATCGTCGGGCCCGGGGCGTACCAGATCGAGGCGCGCTACGACGACGGCAGCACCTGGACCGCGGACGACCCCTACCGCTTCCTCCCCACGATCGGTGAGCTCGACCTGCACCTGATCGGCGAGGGGCGCCACGAGACGCTGTGGACCGCACTCGGTGCGCACGTGCGCGACCTCGGCGGCGTCGTCGGCACGTCCTTCACCGTGTGGGCGCCGCACGCCCGCGCCGTCCGGGTCGTCGGCGACTTCAACGGCTGGGACGGCACGCTCTACTCGATGCGCAACATGGGCTCGTCCGGCGTCTGGGAGATCTTCGTCCCGGGCCTCGGCGAAGGCGAGATCTACAAGTTCGACATCCTCGCCCAGGACGGCCGCTGGCTGCGCAAGATCGACCCGCTGGCCCAGTGCGCCGAGACTCCCCCGGCGACCGCGTCCCGCATCACGGTCAGCCGCCACGCGTGGGAGGACGACGAGTGGATGGGCTCCCGCGCCGCGCAGGACCCGCACGCTGGCCCGATGAGCGTCTACGAGCTGCATTTCGGCTCGTGGCGGCCCGGGCTCGGCTACCGCGAGGCGGCGGACGAGCTGATCGACTACGTCGGCGCCCTCGGCTACACGCACGTGGAGTTCCTGCCGCTCGCCGAGCATCCCTTCGGCGGGTCGTGGGGCTACCAGGTCACCGGCTATTACGCGCCGACGAGCCGGTTCGGCCACCCCGACGACCTCAAGTACCTCATCGACCGGCTGCACCAGGCCGGGATCGGCGTCATCCTCGACTGGGTGCCCGGCCACTTCCCCAAGGACGACTGGGCGCTCGCCCGGTTCGACGGCCAGCCGCTGTACGAGCACGCGGACCCGCGCCGCGGCGAGCACAAGGACTGGGGCACGTACATCTTCGACTACGGCAACTCGCAGGTGCGCAACTTCCTCGTCGCCAACGCGCTGTACTGGCTCGAGGAGTTCCATGTCGACGGCCTGCGCGTCGACGCGGTCGCCTCCATGCTGTAC
>JAEWJG010000263.1 GCA_023386675.1 Actinomycetes bacterium | reverse complement strand
ACTTCCTGCTGTGGGTGGGGATCGTGCTGCTCGTCATCGCCGCCATCGTGTGGCTGGTGCGGATGCTCACAGGCAGCCGGCGCGTGTGAGGAGGGGCTGGGGGAAGCCCCCGGGGACAGCCGGCCGGCGCCGGCGGGGGGACGTGCGTCCGCCCGCCGCCGTCGCCCTCTAGCCTCACCCCCGCCCGCGGTGCTAGCTTCGCGGATGTTGTGGGGGAAGACGTGGCCGTATCGCTGAAGATAGGGAGTCATGTCGATGAGGACATCGAACATCGCCATTCGTGTGGGCGCGCCCGCACTGCTCGTCGCCGCGCTGATCGCCGCCGGCGCCACCTCCGCCCAGGCGACCACCCGGGCCCACCCGAAACCGCCGGCCGACACGGTGCAGGTGGTCGTCTCCGGGCTGGACAACCCGCGGGGGCTGACATTCGGGACGGGCGGGCAACTGCTGATCGCCGAAGCCGGGCACGGAGGAACGCAGCCGCTCGGCGGCGGACCCGAAGGGGACCAGTACGGAGGTCTGACCGGTCGGCTCGGCGTGTGGGCGCACGGGGTGCTCACGCATCCGATCACCGGGCTGTTCTCGGCGGCCGACCAGTCGGGCATCGGCGCGGAGGGGCTCGTGTCGGTGGATGCGCAGGGCCGGTGGGTCACCGGGCAGATCGCCCTGAACACCTCCCCGATCCCGCCGATTCCGCCGGGGAACCCGATCGTGGACGCGGCGCGGGCTCAGCTCGGACGAACGATCGCGATGGATCCGAGGTCCGGCACGTGGTCGCCGATCGCCGCAACGGGTGACGCCGACTACGCGTGGACGGCCGCGCACAAGGATCTGGTCCCTGACCAGTTCCCTGACGCCAACCCGAACAGCGTGATCGTCGTCGGCAACACCCGCTACGTCGCTGATTCCGGCGCGAACATCCTCGCGAAGGTCGACAAGTACGGTTCCGTCTCGACCGTGGCGTTCATGGGTGTCCCGGCCGGGTCGGTCACAGACAGTGTGAGCACCTGCGTCGCGAAGGCGCCCGACGGCTCCTTCTACGTGACGGAGCTGCTCGGCGGCACGTACGCGCCGGGCGGCGCTCGCGTCTGGCAGGTCTGGCCGAACGGGACCGCACGCGTCAAGTGGACGGGCTTCAGCACGATCCAGGGCTGCGGCTTCGACGGGTCGGGCAACTTCTACGTGACGGAGTTCCAGGTCAACGGGCTCAACCCGGGACCGGGCGGTAACCCGGCGGGCGCGCTGGTGAAGATCAGCCCGACCGGGGAGCGGACCACGTACGGGACGGGGCAGCTGTTCTTCCCGTCGGGCTTCGCCTTCCGGGGCGGCAGCGCGTACGTGTCGAACTGGTCGATCATGCCCGCGACGGGCGGCCCGAACGGCGTGAGCGGGCAGGTGGTGCGCATCGACGTCGGGGAGTGAGTGGCCCGATTAGCTAGGCACCTGAAACATTTCTCCGCACTACCTGGCAAAAACCTTCGCACGGTTCCGCCCCTGTGTCAGCCGCGTAGCGTGCTCGCCGGGGTTCCGAACGGGGCCTCGGGGACGTGTGTCGACGGTGACGCCGTGGCGCTCTCCCGCCGGAAAAAGGAGAAGTAGGAATCATGAGAAGGAAGCTCGCATCCATCGCTCTGACCGCCGCACTCTCAGGCGCCATCGTCGTCGGGGGTGTCAGTGCCGCCCAGGCGGCGCCCCCGACATCGCCGGTGGCGGCCTCCCAGGCGGCGCAGCGCGCCACGGCCGCTCCCGTGACGGTCAACCAGGTGCTCGCCGACGGCAGCACCATCGCCGGAACGTTCAACCTCACCCGGTTCGTCAACCAGGGTGGCCAGCTGGTCGCCCAGGGCGTGTTCAACGGGACGCTCACCTCCGCGACAGGCGTGGTGACTCCGCTGAACAACGTGGTCGCTTCCAGTGCGATCACCGGTGCCGCGACGCCGGCCGCGTGCAACATCCTGAGCCTGACGCTCGGCCCGCTGCACCTCGACCTGCTGGGACTCGTCGTCGACCTCAACCAGGTCAACCTCAACATCACCGCGCAGCCGGGTAGCGGCAACCTGCTGGGCAACCTGCTCTGCAACGTCGCGCGCCTGCTGGACAACGGCCAGGCTCTGAACGGTCTGACCAACCTGCTCAACAACCTGCTCGGCGCGCTCTGACGCGTCGGCAGCGATCGAGGCCGCCTCCGCTCGTCGGAGGCGGCCTTCCTCGGCGCGGGGACTGATCATCGACTTTCGCGGCCGCGGTGGCTATCGTCGCGGGTGACCGTGCGCGGAGGCCGGAGGGGCCGGCTGGAAGAGGGGGGCACCGATGTCGAAGTTCATGATCTCGTTTCCGAGTGGGGAGATGCATTTCCGGCCGGAGGAGTTCCAGACCGTCGTCGCCGAGTCGCATGCCGTGATCGACGAGATCAAACAGGCGGGGGCGTACGTGTTCGGCGGGGGGATCGACGAGAGCGTTCCGCCGGTGCTCGTTTCCGCCGAAGGCGGGGTGCGGGAGGGGACGTATCCGCAGACCGCGCACCTGGAGGGCGGGTACACGATCATCGAGGTGCCGACCCGGGATGACGCGCTGCTGTGGGCCTCGAAGATCGCGAAAGCCTGCCGGTGCGATCAGGAGGTGCGCGCGTTCGGGTACGACCCGGCGTCGTAGGTCAGCTCGGCGATCAGGAGCTCGTCGGCGCCGTCCGTCCAGGTCTCCGAGCGGGACACTCGGAAGCCGGCAGGAGCGACCGTCTCCGCGAGGCGGTCGACGGAGTCGAACGGCACGTGGTTGTGGGAGCCGGGCGCCGCGGCTGCGCGATGGCGCGTCGGGTCGACGGCGAGGAAGGTCGCGGTCACGGCCCGGCCGCCGGGGCGGAGGACGCGGGCCCACTCGGCGATCGCGGCGCCAGGATCCGGGAAGAGCTGCAGCCCGGTGACGCAGGTGACGAGGTCGAACGAGGCGTCGGGCAGCGGGAGCCTTGTCGCGTCCGCGACGATGAGCGCGGCGTCGGAGAGATGGTGGCGGGCCTCGTCGATCATGCCGGGAGAGAGGTCAACCCCCGTCACGGAGCCGGTGAAGCCGCGGTCTCGGAGGGCGCGGAGGACGAGGCCGGTTCCGGTGGCGACGTCGAGGACCGCATCCACGCCGTCGAGGTCCACGAAGGCCGCGACCGCGGCGGCCAGCGCGCGATGCATCGCGGACTCGTCGTAGGTGGGAGCGCGACCGTCGAAGCGCTCGCGGACCATCCGGAGGTGGTCCTCGACGGTTGCGGGTGCGGCGGTGTCGTGCGCGTCATCGGTCACGTGGGCAGCCTAACGGAGTGGCCGGGAGTGGCCACGGCGCCGACGACTGTCGCGGGAAGGCGCCCACAGCCGGATGATGGGGCCGCCCGGTTTGCGACGGCCGTCAGTCGGCGGCCGCCTGCAACTTCGCGACCTCGGCCCGGGCCGCCTGCACGAGCTCATCGTTCGTGTGGGCGTGGCCCCAGAGACCCCAGCCACCGGGAGCGGCCTCGGTGAGGAGCACCCAGGTGCGGTCGGCCAGGCCGGCGTCGCCGGCGGCGTCGGCGACCAGGGACGTCAGACGTTCGACGACAGCGAGCTGCTTGTCGCGGTCGAGGGCACCGGCGTTCGTCAGGACCTGGACGCGCACATGGTCCCCCGCGCCCTCCACGTCGGCGAGGTGGCCGGCGGGCAGCTCGTGGACGAAGGCCGCGGTGTTCGCGCGGAACATCGGGATGTCGGGCACGGCCTCCACCTCCTTGACAGTCGCGGCGGCGGCCGTGGCGAGGGCGTGCGGGTCGGCGAAGATTCCGGCGGGCGCGTAGATGTCGATCATGGGCATGGGAGGCCTCCAAGTCGGGCGGGGGAGATGCGAGTGCTTCGAGCCTGGCAAGGCACGGCGTTATGATCAACGTCATAATCGCGATGGAAGGCTGCGCATGGATGACACCCGCGACCGGATGCTCGACGGAGCGATCCGGCTCCTCGCCTCCAAAGGGGTGAGCGGAGCCTCGCTCGCCAAGATGCTGACCGAGACGGGGGCGCCGCGCGGGTCGATCTACCATCACTTTCCGGGCGGGCGCAGTCAGCTGTTCAGCGAGGCGCTCGACCGGACCACCGCCTCCCACGACCGCTGGGTCGCCGCGCACGCGGGCTCGACGGCGGTGAGCGTCACCGAGGCGTTTCTCGCGTTCTGGCGTGCGGTGCTCGAAGGATCGGCGTTCGAATCGGGCTGCCCGGTTCTCGCGGTGACGGTGTCGGCGCCGGATGGCGAGCTGTTCGATAAGGCGGCGGAGGTCTTCGCAACGTCGATGGAGCATCTGACGGGGTTGCTCGAGCGGGCCGGGGTGCCGCGCAATGACGCGGCCGAGTTCGCCACCGTGCTCGTGTCGGCGGCGGAAGGAGCGGTCGTGATCGCCCGCGTGCAGCGCAGCATCCGGCCGCTGGAGTCGGTCGGGGCGTTGCTGCTGGCGAGGGCCCGAGAGCTTGACGCAGCGAGCGTAGCGGCCGGTTAAATTTTGCGGCGGCCGACTCACCCGAGCGTCGACCGCCGCGAACCGGGAATGCAGTACAGCTGCCCGCCCCCTGCGGTCCAGCCTGCCATCCGGTTGCTTAGTGCACACAGTAATCAGGCGCGGGCCGAAGTCAACCCCGTGGCCCGGCGGATGTTCGGATGTCCGTCTCCAGTTCACGCACCGCCGCCGCGATGGCGCCCGGCGCCTCCCATGCGGTGAAGTGGCCGCCACGGAGGAGTCGGGCGAACGAGCGGATGTCCGTGTAGCTCTTCTCGGCAAGCGACCGCGGGTAGGCGGCTTCGTGGCGCTGGATGAGGATCGACGCCGGCACGGTGATGAGCGGGTGCAGTTCGTCGTCGTCCGTCGACTCGCGGTAGGGGCGGAAGCTCGTGCCGATGGATCGGCTGAACCAGTAGATCGAGACGTTGGTGAGGATGTCGTCGCCGTCGAAGCGTTCGAGGCCGTCGCCGTCGCTCCACGCGGCGACCTTCTCGGCGATCCAGGCGAGCAGTCCGCTGGGCGAGTCGACGAGGGCCGCAGCGAGCGTATCGGGACGGGTGCCCTGTTCGTGGGCGTAGCCGGACTCGGCCGGCTGGGCGACCGAGGCGAGGAAGGCCCGCTCGTCGTCCGTCAACTCGACGCCGGGTCGAGACCGGCCGGAGAAAGAGGCGTGCGAGGCGACGATGCCCGCGACCGACTCCGGGTAGGAGGCGGCCAGCCAGTCGCTGACCCCGGCGCCGACATCCTCGCCGTACGTGAGGTAGCGGTCGTGACCGAGGGTCGCGGTCATGAGTGCGTTCCAGCGCGACGCGACAGCGGCGGACGAGTACGGCTCGGGGAGCGGCGCCGACCAGCCGTAGCCGGGAAGCGAGGGGATGACGACGTCGCGCTCCTCGCTCAGCAGGTCGCCGAGGTCGAGCATCGACGCGAAGGAGTACGGCCAGCCGTGGCCCAGGATGACCGGTAAGGCGTCGCCGGGATGCCGGGCCGGGGCGACGACGACGTGGGTCGCGCATCCATCGAGGTCGACCATCCGTTGGTCGTAGCGGTCGAGCCGGCGCTCGAACGCTCGCCAGTCGTAGCCGTCGCGCCAGCGGTCGACAAGGTCGCGCAACACGCGCGGCGGCATGCCGTTCGACCACTCCGGGCCGGGTGTCGGCTGGGGCAGGATGGCGGCATCGAGGCGGCGGCGCAGGTCGGCGAGGTCGGTGTCGGGGACATGAATGCGGAACTCCATGCGTCGAATCTAGGTGGGACGCCCGACGGGGGAACAGCGCGATCCGGGAACTGTGGAGAGGTCGCGCGGGCGGCGTAATGTGGAGAACATGGCCCGCAACCGCGACGAGAACCGTCGCGCGGCTCGCGAGTCCGACCCGCTCGTCGACGCCGCGCGCTACCGCCTGCGGCGCGACGCGGAGGCACGCGGCGAGCCGGTGGAGGAGGCCAACGCGGGTCAGCCGTCGATGGACCAGCGGGCGCAGATCGTTGAGACGGCCATCCAGCAGGCGATCCGCCGCGGCGACTTCGACAACCTGCCAGGCGCGGGCAAGCCGCTGCCGGGGCTGAGCGGGACGCACGACCCCGACTGGTGGATCCGCCGCAAGATCGAGCGCGAGCAGCTCACTGGTCTCGGTCCGCCGGCGCTGATGCTGCGGACGGAGGACAAGGAGCTCGACGCGCGCCTCGACCGGATGGCGTCCGAGGCGGCGGTGCGCGAGCACCTCGACGGGTTCAACCGGCGCATCGTCGAGGCGCGGCGGCAGCTGCAGGGCGGGCCGCCGGTGGTGACGCCGCCACGCGACGTGGATGCGGAGGTCGGGCGCTGGCGGCAACGGCGGGAGGAGCGCATCCGGGAGGCGGAGGCCAACCGCCGCGCGCAGCAGGAG
>JAEWJG010000147.1 GCA_023386675.1 Actinomycetes bacterium | reverse complement strand
TCCGTGATGGCGTAGACCGTTTTGCGGCCCTCGGTCGTCTTGGTGACGAGACCCTCCTCCTCCAGCTTCGCCAGCCGTGGGTAGATGGTGCCCGCGCTCGGGCTGTAGGTGCCACCGAACCGGTCGGTGAGCGCCTGGATCAGCTCGTACCCGTGCCGCGGCGACTCGTCGAGGAGGCTGAGCAGGTACAGCCGGAGGCTGCCGTGCGAGAAGACGGGACTCACGCCGACGCCTCCTGCGCTCCCGCGTCCTGCGTGGTGACCGCGCTACGCAGCACGGCCGCGTCGCCCGAGACGGAGTTGACGCTGATCTCGACCCAGGTGCCGTTGAGCGAGCCCGCCGTGCCGGTGTACCCCCGACCCATGCCGCCGACGACGGTCATGTTGTCGAGCTGCACCTTGCCGGACACCGTGTCCACCCGGTAGCGAGCACCGACCGCCTCCGGGATGCGGATGGTCGTGTCCCCCGAAACGCTGTTGACACTGATCTCGTCCGGGGTGCCGGTGACGTCGATCATGACGTCCGCCGAGACGCCGGCCGCGGAGAAACGGCGGATGGCGCCGGTGGCGGTCACGTCACCCGAGACGGTGTGCGCGACGATGCGGCCGGTGTGGTCGCGGACGGACAGCTCGCCGTTCACCGAGTTGAGCTCGATGTCGCCGGTGAGGCCGTCGGCGACGACGTCGCCGGACACCGTGCTGAGGCGGGCGTCGGTGGCCAGGCCCGAGACGAGGGCGGTCGCCGAGACGACGCCGAACTTGAGCTCGACGTCGCGCGGGACGAGGACGCTGATGTCCGCTTTGGCGCTCGACCGCATCGACTTGAACACCTCGATGAAGTTGTCCCAGCGCAGCTGCGGGTGGTCGATCTCGAGGCGGTCGCCGTCGATGACGATCTTGAGGTCGCGCCCGGCGACCGAGTGAACCTCGATACGCGCGCCCGGCTCGTCGTGGCCGACGATGTCGACCTGGCCGCCGAGCAGCCCGACCTTGAGCGTGCGGACGATCTCGACGTCGATGGTGCGGCTCTCGCCCGGCTGGATCAGCCACTTCTCCTGTGCCATGTTCTCGTGCTCCTTGCTCTCCGGTCCGTGCCGGGACCGTCGGTGACTCGCGTTATATCGCGACTGTTGACGGGATCACGATATATCGCGATTCCGCCCCGCACAAGCGGAGCGAGCAGGAATCAGGGACCACTCAGGGAGGACCCCGAGCGGAGCCGCCTCAGCGCTTCAGCCAGGGCTGCAGCGTCCGGGTGACGAAGGGCAGCAGGACGTACGTCATGGTCGGCGTCAAGCACAGCGTGCTGATCAGCACCGTGGCGAGCGGCCACAGCGTGTGCCAGCCCGGGACGAACGTCACCGTCAGATACGTGAAGAGGAGCGACAGCGGGAAGAACCCGAGCCAGATGGTCACCGCCTGCTTCCAGCGCGGCGGCGCGGCCGGGACGCCGGGCTGCGGCTCGTCGAACCAGCCCTCGATGCCGGTTCGCCGCTCCACACGGGACACCTCGACGAGCTCGCGGCCCTCGTACAGCCAGTCCGCACGGTCGTCCGACGCCTCCCACGCCTCCAACGTCTCCGCGTCGGCGAACCGGTAGAGCATGTGCCACTCGTCGGAGTCGGCGTGCGCGCGCACCCACCCCGAGCCGAGGAAGCCGTCGTAGGTGTTCGCGAGGTTCACGCCCGACTGCACCCAGTGGGTGACGTCCGCCAGGCGGTTGCCGTCGACGCGGCGGGTGATGGACACGGTGATCGGAAGGCGACGCGCTCGTGGCGCATCCAGCAGAGGCTCTTGTGGAGACATGCGTCCATTGTCTCCGGCCTGCGTTACAGGCGGATTTCGCGGGTCGGCTTCGGTGCGTCAGCGGGAGCCGATGAGCGCCGGTCCGTCGCGCACGACGAGCCGCGGTGTCACCAGGCGGTGTCGCGGATCAGCGACCTCCTCGCCCGGACGCACCTGGCCGCCGTGGGCGCCGGTGAGCAGTTCGAGCACGCCGGCGGCGACCTCGTCGAGCTGCTGCGCGACGCTCGAGAAGCCCAGCGAGGCGGCGATCGGGGTGTCGTCGTATCCCACGACCGGGAGGCGGCCGCCCGTCGCCGTGAGCACCCCGAGCGCGAGCGAATCGGACGTGCAGACGACGCCGTCGATCGGGCCGGCCTGCGCCTCGAGACGCCGCACCGACTCCGCGCCGAGCGGCACCGAATCCTCCACGGACGCCTGAAGCAGCTGCAGGTCGCTCTCGGCCAATCCGCTGCCCTCGCGCATGGCGTCCAGCCACCCCGCGCGGCGGTCGTCTCCGGTGCCGGACCCGCTGGGCCAGCCGACGAACGCGATGCGGCGCAGTCCGCGGGAGAGGAGGTAGGCGGTCGCCTGGCGCACGCCTGCGCGGCCGTCCACATCCACCCACAGGTGCTCCGGATCGGTCATGTCGTCGATGCCCCAGGGCCGCCCGAACGTGACGAAGGACTGCCGGTGCTCGATCAGCCACTCGGTGCGCGGGTCGCCGTGGAACGTCGAGGTGAGCACGAACGCGTCGACATCGGCGGCGTCGGAGAGCCGTCGGAACTGCTCGATCTCGTCGTCGGGACCTGCGGCGGTGAACAGCAGCACCCGCAGGCCCTGCCTGTCCGCCTGCTCGGTGAGCGCGTGGAGGAAGCGGTCGAGGATGCTGCCCGAGATGCCGTCCTGCGTGATCGGGTCGAGGCGGATGCCGATCGTCGAGCTCTTCTGCGTGCGCAGCCGCCGCGCGGAAGCGTGCGGCCGGTAGCCGAGCGTGTGGATGGCCGCCTGGACGCGCTCCCGCGTCTCCGGACGCACGAGCTCAGGCGCGTTGAGAACATTGGAGACCGTCTGACGGGAGACGCCGGCGACGTCGGCGACATCGCTGACCGTGGGCTGCATCCCCATGGCGTCCTCCCTCTCCGGCTGGATATGACCCTAGTGGTCCGCTTGACACCTTCGGAACCGCGCGGTTACTGTGGCTCGCATCCGGTTTGATCGTTCAAACTCACCGTAGCAGGCGAAGATTTGATCGTTCAAACCAGGGGCTGAGACACCAAGACGGACCAAAGGAGGTCGGATGCGCGCATCGCAGCAGGGCATCGTGATCTCCCCCACCAAGGAGAAACGAATGCGCAAGATCACCCACCGCTGGCTCGCGGCCGGCGCGGTCGCCACCGCGACCGCACTCGCCCTCACCGCCTGCGGCTCCGGCTTCAACAGCGGGAGCAGCAGCAACGACACCGGCAAGCTCACGTCCTCCGACAAGCCTCTGACGGTCATGATCGGATCCTCAGGCGACGCCGAAACGAAAGCGGTCAAGTCCGCGGTCGCCGACTGGTCCAAGAGCTCCGGCACCACGGCCAGCGTCGTGGCGGCGAGCGACCTCAACCAGCAGCTCTCGCAGGGCTTCGCGGCGAAGAAGCCGGCGGACGTCTTCTACCTCTCGACCGACGCGCTCGCCGGCTACGCCTCCAACGGCTCCCTGCTCGCGTACGGCGACCAGCTCAGCAACAAGAGCGACTTCTACCCGAGCCTGGTGAAGTCCTTCACCTACGACGGCAAGTTCTACTGCGCGCCGAAGGACTTCTCCACCCTCCAGCTCGTCATCAACACCGACTCCTGGAAGGCCGCGGGCCTCACCGACTCGGACATCCCGAAGACGTGGGACCAGCTCGAGTCCGTCGCGAAGAAGCTCACCACCGGCAGCCAGGTCGGCCTCGGCATCTCCGGCGAGTACGCGCGCGTCGGCTCCTTCATGGTGCAGGCCGGGGGCAACCTCATGAACGACGACAGCACGAAGGCCACCGCCAATAGCGACGCCAACGTCAAGGCGCTCGACGAGGTGAAGAAGCTGCTGAACGGCGGCGAGCTGAAGTACGCCAAGGACCTCGGCGCGGGCTGGGGCGGCGAGGCGTTCGGAAAGGGCCTGGCCGCGATGACCCTCGAGGGCAACTGGATCACCGGCGCGCTGAAGTCGGACTTCCCGAACATCAAGTACCGCATCGCGGAGCTGCCGAAGGGACCGGCCGGCGCCGGGACCCTGCAGTTCACCAACTGCTGGGGCATCGCGGCCGACAGCCCCAACCAGGCCGCCGCGCTGAAGCTGGTCGAGAAGCTCACCAGCAAGGGCGACCAGCTCGCGTTCTCGAAGGCCTTCGGCCCGATGCCGTCGATCAAGTCGGCGGCGGACGAGTGGAAGTCGGCCAACCCCGACCTCGTGCCGTTCCTGAACGCCGCGGCGTACGCCAAGGGCGTCCCCACCGCCAAGGGCTCGGCCGACGTGGTCACCGACTTCAACAGCAAGCTGGAGTCGCTGGCGACGGGTGACCCGAAGTCGATCCTCGACACCACGCAGAAGAACCTCGAAGCCCTTCTGAAGTAACCCCTCCGACGGAGAGAAGCGAGTCATGTCTGCAACCACGAGTCGGTCTCGGCGCACCGGAATCCGGCGCGGCGAGGCCGCCTCGGGGTGGTTGTTCACCGCCCCGGTCATCCTGCTGCTCGGCGTGTTCCTCGTCATCCCGGTGCTCATGGCGCTGTGGGTGAGCTTCTCCGACTGGGGCGGACGCGGCAGCCCCTTCTCGTCCGACGTGAAGTTCGTCGGGCTGAACAACTACACGACGCTGCTGTCCGGCGGCGGACTCGCCGAGCAGGACTTCGGCATGTCCCTCAAGAACAACGCCTGGTACGTGCTTCTCGTGGTGCCGATCCAGACGGCCGTGTCGCTCGGCCTCGCGGTGCTCGTGAACCGCGCGATCCTCCGCGGTCGCGGATTCTTCCGCAC
>JAEWJG010000137.1 GCA_023386675.1 Actinomycetes bacterium | reverse complement strand
CCTCGTACGCCGCCGAGAAGCTCGGCGATGTCGTCTTCGTGGAGTTTCCCGACGAGGGCAGCGACGTCACGGCCGGCCGCGTGGTGGGCGAGATCGAGTCGACGAAGTCGGTCGGCGAACTGTTCGCGCCCGTGGACGGCGTCGTCGCCGAGGCGAACTCCGCCGTCGTCGACGCCCCGGAGCTCGTCAACTCCGACCCGTTCGGCGACGGCTGGCTCGTGAAGGTCCGCTTCACCGAGCTGCCCGACAACCTCCTCAGCTACGACGAGTACGCCGCCCTCACCGGCGAGTAAGGTTCTCCGCTCTTCATGACCGACCTCTTCCCTACGCGTCACATCGGCACCGATGGGGATGCGCAGAGCACCATGCTGTCCGCGATCTCGGCAGCCGCCTCCCGCGACTGGTCCTCCGTGGAGGACCTCGTCCACGCGGCCGTCCCGGATTCCATCCGCGTCGACGGCGACCGCACCTCCGCGCTGCCCGAGCCGCTCGGCGAGCGCGCCGCGCTGCGCGAGCTCCGCGCCCTGGCCGCCCGCAACACGGTCAATCGCAGCCTGATCGGCCTCGGCTACTACGGCACCATCACGCCCGCGGTCATCAAGCGGAACGTGCTCGAGAACCCGGGCTGGTACACCGCCTACACGCCGTACCAGCCGGAGATCTCGCAGGGCCGGCTGGAGGCGCTCATCAACTTCCAGACCATGGTCTCCGACCTGACCGGGCTCGACACGGCGAACGCGTCCATGCTCGACGAGGGCACCGCCGTCGTCGAGGGGATGCTGCTGGCGCGCCGAGCATCCAAGGCGAAGTCCTCGACGTTCGTCGTGGATGCGGACACCTTCCCGCAGACGCTGGCGCTGCTGCGCAACCGCGCCGAGGCGGTCGGCATCGAGCTGGTCGTGCTCGACCTCGCATCGCTCCCCGCCGACGCGCCGGAGCTGTCGGACGCGTTCGGTCTGTTCGTCCAGTACCCCGGCGCCTCCGGCCGGGTGTGGGACCCGTCCGCCGCCATCGCGACCGCGAAGGCGGCCGGCGCGGTCGTCGTCGCCGCCGCCGACCTGCTCGCCCTCACCCAGCTGAAGGGCCCGGGGGAGCTGGGCGCCGACGTCGCCGTCGGCACCAGCCAGCGCTTCGGCGTGCCGATGGGCTTCGGCGGCCCGCACGCCGGCTACATGGCCGTCCGCAAGGGACTCGAGCGCCAGCTCCCTGGCCGTCTGGTCGGCGTGTCGCAGGATGCCGTGGGCAAGCCCGCCTACCGCCTCACCCTGCAGACCCGCGAGCAGCACATCCGCCGCGAGAAGGCCACCTCGAACATCTGCACCGCCCAGGTGCTGCTCGCCGTCATGGCCGCGATGTACGCCGTGTACCACGGCCCGTCGGGCCTGCGCGCGATCGGCAGCCAGGTGCACCGGTCGACCGCGGCGCTCGCGGACGTGCTCCGCGCCTCGGGCGTCGAGGTCGTCTCCCGCTCGTTCTTCGACACCCTGCAGGTGGAGGTCGACGACGCCGCGACCGTGGTCGCGCGCGCCCACGACCGCGGCCTGCTGCTTCACGCCACCGACGCCGGTCTCGTCTCGCTGAGCGTGGACGAGGAGTCGGCCTCCGATCTCCGCGACGGGGCCTTCCCCCTCTCCGACCTGGTGGAGGCGCTCGGCGGCACGGTGGACGGCGATCTCGCGTTCGAGCTGCCGTCGGAGGAGTCCTTCGACCCCGCGCTCACCCGCGAGTCGGCGTACCTGACTCACCCGGTGTTCAACACGCACCACTCCGAGACCGCGATGATGCGCTACCTGCGTCAGTTGCAGGACCGCGACTACGCGCTCGACCGCGGCATGATCCCGCTCGGCTCGTGCACCATGAAGCTGAACGCCGCGACCGAGATGGAGGCCGTGACCTGGCCCGAGTTCGCGGCCCTGCATCCCTTCGCCCCTGCCGCGGACGTCGCCGGCTCGCTCGAGCTGATCGACCAGCTCGAGGAGTGGCTCGCCGACGTCACCGGCTACGACACCGTGTCGCTGCAGCCCAACGCGGGCAGCCAGGGCGAGCTCGCGGGCCTGCTCGCGATCCGCGGCTACCACCGCTCGCGCGGCGACGACCAGCGGACGGTGTGCCTCATCCCGCAGTCGGCGCACGGCACCAACGCCGCCTCGGCGGTGCTCGCCGGGATGAGCGTCGTGGTCGTCGCGACCGATGAGCTCGGCAACGTGGACCTCGACGATCTGCGCGCCAAGATCGGGGAGCACGCCGACACCCTCGCAGCCCTGATGATCACCTACCCGTCGACGCACGGCGTCTACGAGCACGAGGTCGTCGCGATCACGCAGGCGGTCCACGACGCCGGCGGCCAGGTCTACGTCGACGGCGCCAACCTCAACGCGCTGCTCGGCTACGCGCGCTTCGGCGACTTCGGCGGCGACGTCAGCCACCTCAACCTGCACAAGACCTTCTGCATCCCGCACGGCGGTGGCGGCCCGGGCGTCGGCCCGGTGGCGGCCAAGGCGCACCTCGCGCCGTTCCTGCCGGGGCACCCCCTCGCGCAGGACGCGACGCACCCGGTCGCCGGCGGCGGCCGCGTCGAGCACGGCGGCGGCCCGGTGTCGGCTGCGCCGTACGGGAGCCCGGGCATCCTCCCGATCAGCTGGGCGTACGTCCGGATGATGGGCGCCGAGGGTCTGAAGGACGCGACCGGCGCGGCGGTTCTTGCCGCGAACTACGTCGCCGCCCGCCTGCGGGAGCACTTCCCTGTGCTCTACGCGGGGGAGGACGGCCTGGTCGCGCACGAGTGCATCCTCGACCTGCGCCCGCTCACCGAGCGCACGGGGGTGACCGTGGACGACGTGGCCAAGCGCCTCATCGACTACGGCTTCCACGCGCCGACCATGTCGTTCCCGGTCGCCGGCACCCTCATGGTGGAGCCGACCGAGAGCGAGGACCTCGCGGAGCTCGACCGCTTCGTGGCCGCGATGATCGCCATCCGCGAGGAGGCGGACGCCGTGGCGGCGGGGGACTGGCCCTCCGACGACAACCCGCTGCGCAACGCCCCGCACACTGCGGAGTCGGCGGTCTCCTCCGACTGGACGCACCCGTACTCGCGCGAGCAGGCCGTGTACCCGGTGCCCGCGCTCGTCCGGAACAAATACTGGCCCCCGGTGCGCCGCATCGACCAGGCCTACGGCGACCGCAACCTCTTCTGCGCCTGCCCGCCCCCCGAGGCCTTCGCCTGATCGTCCGGGTGGCCCGCCCTCACGCGAAGACGGAGGGCCACCAGGCGACGGCCAGGGGATAGCCGACGAACGACACGACGTCGATGATCGTGTGCGCGACGACGAGCGGCATCACCCGCCCCCACCGGGTGTACGCCCAGCCGAAGACCACGCCCATCACGGCGTTGCCGACGAACGGGCCGAACCCCTGGTACAGGTGGTAGCTGCCACGGAGCAGCGCCGCGACGACGATGATCGTCCAGGTGCCCCAGCCGAGCTGGCGCAGCCGGGTGAAGAGGTAGCCGACGACGATGACCTCCTCCTGCAACGCCGCGCGTAATGCGGCCAGGATGAGGACGGGCACCGTCCACCAGTGCGCGTCCAGCGTCGACGCCTGTACGGCGACGGTGATGCCGAGCACCCGGGTCAGCGCATAGAACAGGATGCCGGGGACGCCGATCACGAGGAACAGCAGCAGGCCGCCGCCGAGGTCCCGCGCCGGGCGGGTGAGGTCGAACCCGATGCGCCGGAATCCGCTCCGCTGCGGCTGCCAGAGCAGGTAGACCACCAGCGCGACGGCGAACAGCGGGAACAGGTTGCCAAGCACCTGGTACAGGAAGTCGAAGAGCTCGCGGCTCGACTGGCTGGGGTTCACCTGCGCCGACTGCTTCGAGAGCGGGGTGCTCTGGGTCGAGCGGTCGATGATCGTCACGATGGAGTAGATCGCCGACTGGCCGAGCGAGAGTCCGAGGACGATCGCGATCTCCCACCAGAGCCGGGGCCGCTCCGTCCGGTCGACAGGGACCTCCCCAGCGAAGGTAGTCGTCTCGCTCATAGGGGCATCCTGCCAGATCGTTGCATCCAGCGAAGTAATCCACCGATTTTGTGCGCTTCGTGCAGGATTCCGCCGACTGAGTTACCACTATGTAACGTTTTCCCCGCCTGTTTTGCAATCGCTCCCAGTGCTACCTAGGGTCATTCTTATCCCGCGCGGGACGGGCGCCCTCGCACGCCTGCACCGTCGCACACTTCGCACAGGAGGAACATTGCACATCAACGGAAGAAGGGTGAGGTACGCGGTCAGCGCCGTCGCCGTCGCTGGCGTCGCAGCACTCGCACTGTCGGCCTGCACCACGTCCGGCAGCACCAGCACCTCGTCCGCTGCCAAGGGCGGCACCGTGACGGTTGCGGTCGTCAACGACTTCACCTCGTTCAACTCGCAGACCCCGCAGGGCAACCTGGACACCAACGGCCAGGTCGGGTACCTGAACGGGTCGTACGGAACCGGGTTCCAGTACATCGACAACAACTACAAGATCGTCCACGACGACAAGTTCGGTACGTTCGAGAAGACCTCGGACAACCCGCTGACGGTCAAGTACACGCTGAACAAGGACGACAAGTGGTCCGACGGCCAGCCCGTCACCGCTGACGACATGATCCTCGCGTGGGCGATCGCCTCCGGCCACTACGACTCGGCGAAGTTCGACGACTCCGGCAACGTCACCAGCGGCACGCAGTACTTCCAGATCGCGGGCTCGACCGCGGGCATCGACGCCACCGACTACCCGACGGTCAGCGACGACAACCGCACGATCACGCTCAAGTACTCCACCCCCTACGTGGACTGGGAGCTCGTCAACCCGATCGCGCAGCCCGCGCACATCGTCGCCAAGAAGGCCGGCCTCTCCTCGGCCGCCGACCTGACGAAGCTGCTCAAGGGCCTGCCGAAGGGCGACCCGGCCAACCCGGCCCCGGCCGACCCGACGCTGGAGAAGGCGGCCAAGTTCGTCAACACCGGCTACGACGTCACCGCGTTCCCGACCGACAAGGACCTGCTGGTCTCCTCCGGCCCGTTCGTCGTCTCGTCGTGGACCCCTGGTCAGTCGCTGACGATGACGCAGAACAAGTACTACGCGGGCGGCCTCAAGCCGAACGTCGACAAGATCGTGTTCCGCATCATCCCGGACGCGAACGCCCAGGTCACCGCTCTCCAGAACGGTGAGGTCGACATCATCAACCCGCAGGCGTCCGCCGACACGATCACCGCGCTCAAGCAGACCAGCGCGAAGATCCTCACCGGTGCGCAGGCCTCGTACGACCACCTCGACCTGAACTTCAAGTCGCCGGTGTTCTCCGACGCGAAGGTCCGTGAGGCGTTCCTCAAGACCATCCCGCGTCAGCAGATCCTCGACTCGATCGTCACCCCGGTCGACTCGAAGGCCAAGGTCCTGAACTCGCAGATCTTCCTGCCGAACCAGGAGCAGTACGCGGGCAGCGTCAAGCAGAACGGCTCCGACAAGTACGACAAGGTCGACATCGACGGCGCCAAGGCGCTGCTCGCCGGTGCCACCCCGTCGATCCGCATCCTGTACAACACGAACAACCCGAACCGTGTCGACGAGTTCCAGTCGATCCAGGCCTCGGCCGCCAAGGCCGGCATCAAGGTCGTGGACGCCGGCTCGCCGGACTGGAGCAAGCTGCTCCCGGGTGGCAACTACGACGCCTCGCTCTTCGGCTGGATCAGCCCGGGTGCAGGCACCACGCAGCTGCCGCAGGTGTTCGCGTCGCAGGGTGGCGGTAACTACAACGGTTACACCGGCACCAACGACCTGGCCCTCAAGTCGCAGACCACCCTCGACAAGGATGCTCTGACGAAGATCGAGTACCAGATCGACAAGCAGACCTTCGCCGACGGCTACGGTCTGCCGCTCTTCCAGCTGCCTGGTGTCTTCGGTGCGACCAACCGCGTCGAGAACGTCAAGTACAACGGCAACCAGAACGGCCCGTTCTGGAACTTCTGGGAGTGGAGCGTCAAGTCCTCCAAGAAGTAACAGCTCCGTAAGGGAGGGTGCCCGGGAGAACCCTGGGCACCCTCTCTGCGGCGGGGCGTCGGTTCTCGGCCGGCGCCCCGTATCATGTAGTCGGTGGACGCGATCCGTCCACCCTTGAGATACGCGCCCGGCGGCACCCCAACCGCCGCACCCCCCGATGGGCGCGTCCTGTCAGTGAAGGTTTTGAACCTATGGCGAGTTTCATCCTGAGACGCCTTCTGGTCTCAGTGCTCATCATCATCGCCGCTTCGTTCCTGATGTACATGCTGGTGGCCTACAGCGCCGACCCGCTCCAGGATCTGCGAAGCAGCAATTCCCCCAACAAGACGGCGCTCATCAACGCGCGCATCCAGCTCCTGCAGCTCGATGTCGTGCCGCCGCTGCGCTGGCTGCTCTGGCTGGGCGGTGCGGCCAAGTGCCTCATCCCGTTCGCCAACGCGTGCGACCTGGGGTCCACCATCTCCAACGCGAAGGTGACGGACATCCTCCCGCAGGCGCTGACCTCGACGGTCCAGCTGGTCACCATCGCCCTGCTC
>JAEWJG010000092.1 GCA_023386675.1 Actinomycetes bacterium | reverse complement strand
GATCTGGAGTCCGCTCGCCAGCGGCATGCTCACCGGACGCGTCCGCCGGGGCCAGGAGACCGACCTCCGCCGCACGCGGATGTTCGCCGCCCTGCGCGACGAGCGACGAGTGGACGCGGTGGAGCGGCTCATCCCGGTGGCTGACGAGTCCGGGCTGCCGCTGACCCACCTCGCGCTGGCCTTCGTCATCGCCAACCCGGCGGTGACGGCCGCCCTGATCGGACCCCGCACCATGGAACAGCTCGACGACCTGCTGGCGGCCGCCGAGGTGCAGCTGACCGATGACATCCTCGATCGGATCGACGAGGTCGTCCCGCCGGGCACGGGCGTCGGCCGCATGGATCAGGAGTACAGCACTCCCCCGGTCCTCTCCGCCGCGCTGCGACGGCGGCCGGCCGCCGAGCGATCGGCGGCGTGAGGCTGGTCGCCCCGCCGAGGCTACCCCGCGAACGCGGCCAGCCCGTCGTCCGCCAGCGCCGTCCGCAGCCGCGCCATCGCCGCCGGGTCCACGTTCACGATGGACTGCCCGTCGTCCGACGTCCCGGTGCCGGCCGTCGGGATGGTGAAGGTGTGGACGCCCGACATGCCGGTCACTCGCATGCTCGCCGCCAGACCGATCATGGCCTGCAGGGTGAACCCCTTGTCCACCTTCACGGACGAGCCGACCGCGGCGGCGAACGAGGTGAGACGGCCAGGATCGGTGAGCACCGAGAGGCTCAGCGCCTTCGCCCCGAAGGCGCGCATGAGGGCCTGCTGATCGGCCACGCGCTGGTAGTCGGCGTTCGGGAACGCGTATCGCTCCCGCGCGAACGACAGCGCCTGATCGCCGTCGAGGTGATTCATCCCCTTCACGAACGTGTAGTGCGGCTTGAGGACGGTGGTGAAGGCGACGGGACTGTCCACATCCACTCCCCCGAGCGCGTCGGTCATGGCCTTCAGCCCGGTGAAGTCGACGATGGCGACATGGTCGATGCGCGCGCCGAGCAGTTGCTCGACCGTCTGCACCACGAGGGGTGTGCCGCCCCAGGCGAGGGCCGCGTTGATCTTCGCCGTCCCGTTGCCCGGGATCGGGACCCAGAGGTCGCGCATGATCGACATGATGTAGACGTTCCGCCGGTCCGCGTCGATGTGGACGAGCATCATCGTGTCGGCGCGCTGGTTGGTCACGCCCTCCGGTCCGACGCCGGTGGGCGCGCCGCGCGAGTCCGAGCCCAGCAGGAGGATGTTCACCGCGCCCGTCTGCGTCGCCGCGGGCCGCGTCGACTCCGCGGGGAACGCGCGCTGGATGTGCGAGACATGGGAGTCGAAGCTGTTGGCCACCGAGCCGACGTAGAGCGCCCCACCGCCGACGGCGGTGACGACGACCGCAGCGAACAGGATGACGACCGCGGCCAGGGCGATGAACCACCACGGATGATGGCGGTGAGGCGCATCCGGAAGGCTCCGGTGATGATCGGCGAAGGAGACCACGTTCCCCGCCCCCTCCCGCGTCCGGCCGGGGACGCATCGTCAGAGCGAATGAATGAGCAATGCTCATCTATTCGCAGAGTACGACGCAGACCTGTTTTTGTCCTCCTTTTTGCGGACGCGGTTGTACCCCACTTCTGGGGACATGCGTGCGCTGGTCAGGCGCCGGCGCGCTGTGCTGTCAGGGTCCAGACCAGCGGGAGCACCATGCCGTCGGCATCCGGCCCCGAGGCGACGAAGTGATCGACGTGGCGATTGATCGACTCCTGCCAGCGGACGTTGGCGGGATCGTCGTCGAGGGCGCGCATCGCCCGGGCGAAGTCGTCGCACTCGACGAGGTGGAACAGGTCGCGTCCGCTGCGCCAGATTTGCCAGTCCTGGATCCCGACGCGCTCGAACGACGCGACGAGGTCCTCCGGGATCGCCGTGTGCGCGGCGTCGTAGGCGGACTCGTGGCCCTCGCGGAGGATGGAGTGAAGCGCGACGCGCATCCGTTGCTCCTTTGCAATGAAATTGAATTCCTATAGGAAATAGTAATAGGCTCGACAGCGCCACGCGAGCGAAAGGACCCTCGATGCGATTCATGCGCCTCGGCGACACCGGCGCCGAGATCCCCGCCGTCGGCGACGGCACCACGACCTGGGATCTCCGTCCGCTCACCGGCGACATCGACGGCGCGTTCCTCGCCTCAGACGGGCTCGCCCGCGCCGAGGCGGCCGCGTCGGCGGGAGAGCTGCCCGAGCTGGACGCCTCCGGGCTCCGCATCGGCGCGCCCATCGCACGGCCGCAGGCGGTCATCTGCATCGGGATGAACTACGCGGCCCACGCGCGCGAGTCCGGCTCCGAGCCGCCGACCGACATCGTCGTGTTCTACAAGCACCCCAACACCGTCGTCGGGCCGGAGGACGACATCCTGTTGCCGCCGGGGTCGACCACCACGGACTGGGAGGTCGAGCTCGCCGCCGTGATCGGGAAGCGCGCCCGCTACCTCGACTCGCCGGAGCAGGCGCTGGAGCACATCGCAGGCTTCGCCGTCGCGAACGACGTGTCGGAGCGCGAGTACCAGCTGCAGCGCTCACTGGGTCAGTGGAGCAAGGGCAAGAGCTTCGAGACCTTCAACCCGCTGGGCCCGTGGCTCGTCCCGGCCGCAGAGGTCGGCGACGGGTCGGGGCTGGGCATCCGGTCCCGCGTCAACGGGGAGCCCCGGCAGGACTCCTCCACCAGCGACCTCATCTTCGGCGTCGCCGAGATCGTTTACCGGCTCAGCCGGTTCACCGTCCTGGAGCCGGGCGACCTGATCAACACGGGCACGCCGGAGGGCGTCGGCCTCTCCGGGCGGTTCGCCTACCTCGCGGCAGGCGATGTGGTGGAGGTCGAGATCGACGGCCTCGGCGCGCAGCGCTCCACCGTGCGTCCAGCACTCTGACCATCCTCACGTAACGCAAGGAGACAAGGATGTCGCACTTCGATGGGCTCGTCGCCGCCGTCACGGGCGGCGCGTCGGGACTCGGCAAGGCGATCGCGGATGAGCTCGCGGCGCAGGGCGCGCGCGTCTTCGCGCTCGACCTCGCACCGGACGCCGTGGCAGCACCGCACATCGGCGTCCGCTGCGACATCGGCGACGACACGAGCGTGCGCGACGCGATCGCCTCCGTCGTGGAGCAGGCGGGCCGCCTCGACGTGGTGATCGCGAACGCGGGAATCGGCGCGCAGGGCGACGTCGAGGCGAACGACGACGACGAGTGGATGCGCGTCCTGAACGTGAACGTCATCGGCTCGGCGCGCACCGTCCGGCACGCCATGCCGCACCTGCGGGTGTCGCCGGCGCCCGCGGTGGTGCTCACCAGCTCCATCGCCGCGTGGGCCGGGCTGCCGCAGAGGGTGCTGTACTCGGCGTCGAAGGGCGCGATCTCGGCCATGACGCTCGCGATCGCCGCCGACTGCCTGCCGCTCGGGATCCGCGTCAACGCGGTCGCGCCGGGGACCGCGGACACGCCGTGGGTGGGCCGGCTGCTCGACTCGGCAGCGGACCCGGACGCCGAGCGCGCCGCCCTCGAGGCCCGTCAGCCGAGTGGACGCCTGGTCCGGCCGGAGGAGGTGGCGGAGGCTGTCGCGTACCTGGCGTCGCCGTCGTCGGGGTCGAGCAACGGCGTCATCCTCCCGGTCGACGGCGGCATGTACTCGCTTCGCCCGAGGCGGTGAGGCGGCCGGTGGTGGAGCGGCAACTGCCCCGTCCGGCGGAGCTGCTCGAGCTGATGCGGTTCAAGAAGCCGGAGCTGAATCTGAAGAAGCGGCGCCTGGAGGCGGCGTTGACGATCGAGGACCTGGCCCGGATCGCGAAGCGGCGCACGCCGAAGGCGGCGTTCGATTACACGGAGGGTGCTGCGGAGGGCGAGCTGTCGTTGGCTAGGGCGCGGCAGGCGTTCCAGGATGTGGAGTTCCACCCCTCGATCCTGCATGACGTGTCCACCGTGGACACGTCGTGCCAGATCTGGGGTGGGCCGTCGGCGTTGCCGTTCGGGATCGCACCGACCGGGTTCACCCGCCTGATGCAGACCGAGGGGGAGACCGCGGTTGCCGGTGCGGCCGGCGCGGCGGGGATCCCGTTCACCCTGTCCACGTTGGGGACCACCTCGATCGAGGGGGTGAAGGCGGCGAACCCGCACGGCCGGAACTGGTTCCAGTTGTATGTGATGCGGCAGAAGGAGATCAGCTACGGCCTGGTCGAACGCGCCGCGCAGGCCGGGTTCGACACGTTGTTCTTCACCGTGGACACCCCGGTCGCGGGGGCCCGGTTGCGGGATAAGCGCAACGGGTTCTCCATCCCACCCCAGCTGACCCTGGGCACGATCGTGAACGCGATCCCGCGGCCGTGGTGGTGGTACGACTTTTTGACCACCCCGAAACTGGAGTTCGCGTCCCTCGCCTCCACCGGCGGCACCGTCGGCGACCTGCTCAACGCCGCCATGGACCCCTCCATCGACTACGACGACCTCGCCGAGATCCGCGCCCTATGGCCGGGGAAACT
>JAEWJG010000440.1 GCA_023386675.1 Actinomycetes bacterium | reverse complement strand
GTGGCCGCCGATGCCGCCGGAGGCGACGACGACGACCGGTGCCCGCAGCTCGAAGTCGCCCGTCACATCGCGGTTGCTCGCCACGCCGCGCGGCGCCGTGTCGGGCGCGAGGACCGCGCCGCGCACGCCGACCACCCGCCCGTCCTCGACGATCAGCTCGTCGACGCGGTGCCGGTTCCGGATGACCGCGCGGCCCTGGGCGGCCGCCGCCTGCACCCGTTGCGCGAACGGCTCGACCACGCCGGGTCCGGTGCCCCAGGTGATGTGGAAGCGCGGGACCGAGTTGCCGTGCCCGCCTGCGCGGCCGTCGCCGCGCTCGGCCCAGCCGACGACGGGGAAGAACCGGACCCCCTTCTCGTGCAGCCACGCCCGCTTCTCACCGGCGGCGAACTGCAGGTACGCCTCGGCCCAGCGCTTCGGCCAGTGATCCTCCTCGCGGTCGAAGCCGGCGGTGCCGAACCAGTCGTCGCGGGCGAGGGCGAGCGAGTCGCGCACGCCCATCCGTCGCTGCTCGGGGGAGTCGATGAGGAAGATCCCGCCGAACGACCACCACGCCTGTCCGCCGAAGGACGCGGACGGCTCCTGCTCGACGATCGTCACGCGGCGCCCCGCATCCAGCAGCTCGGAGGCGGCGACGAGTCCTGAGAGCCCGGCGCCGACGACGATCGCGTCGGGTTCGTGTGTCATCCGTGTCTCCTTCGGCACCGGGATGGCGGGGGAGTGCTACTCCTCGAATGTGTTGACCATAGCGAACGCGGCCCGCTCCAGGTAGCTCCACAGGGTCTCCTCGTGGAGCGGCGAGAGCCCGAGCTCGTCGACCGCGACCCGCATGTGGGCGAGCCACCGGTCGCGGGCCTCCGGGTTGACCTTGAACGGGTTGTGCCGCATCCGGAGGCGGGGGTGGCCGCGCTGCTGGCTGTAGGTGGTCGGGCCGCCCCAGTACTGCTCCAGGAACATGACCAGGCGCTCCTTGGCGGGGCCGAGGTCCTCCTCGGGGTACATCGGGCGCAGCACGGGGTCGTCGGCGACGCCGCGGTAGAAGGCATCCACCAGCTTCACGAAGGTCTCGTGTCCGCCGACCTCGTCGAAGAACGCGGGCTGCGGGCCGGTGGGGATGATCGGGATGCTCACGACGGGTCTCCCTCCGGGCGTGTGGCGGAGTCGGTCGCCGGCGGCTTGGGGGTTCGCGGTTTCGGTGCCGCCTTCGGCGCCGGCGGGTCGACCGGCACGATCTGGACCGCGCCAGGATCGGCCAGCTGCCGCTTCGCGGCCGCGCGCGCCTTCCGGCCCTTCAGCGGCGGCTCGGGCGTGACCACGGTGCTCGGCCGCGTCCGCGGCGGCTTCGCCCCCGACACGCTGGCGGCGCTGTCGAATCCAGTGAGCACGACCGCCGACAGCGACGGCAGTTTGACATCCATCTCGTCCAGCGCCTGCTTGAGGCGGGCGCGCAGCTCGCGCGAGACGTCGTCCCTCGCCGTGGTGCGCGTCTTCAGCACGATCCGGATGATGACCGCTTCGGCCGAGATCGACTCGATGCCCCACAGCTCCGGCTTCTCGAGGATGCGCGAGCGCCACTTGGTGCTGGTGGCGAGAGCGGTCGCGGTCTCCATCATCTTCGCTTCGACCGCCTCGACGTCGGCCTCGTACGGAACGGCGAGGTCGATGATGACGCGCGCCCAGCCCTGCGACATGTTGCCGACGCGCAGGATCTCGCCGTTGCGGACGAACCAGAGCGTCCCGTTCACGTCGCGCACCTGGGTGACGCGGATGCCGACCGCCTCCACGACGCCGGTCGCGGGCCCGAGGTCGACGACATCCCCGACGCCGAGCTGGTCCTCCATGACCATGAACAGGCCGTTCAGGACGTCCTTCACGATGTTCTGCGCGCCGAAACCGAGGCCGGCGCCGAGCGCGGCGGTGAGCAGCGCGAACGAACCGAGCACGTCGGGCACGAACACGTTCAGGATGAGGATGATCGCGATGATCCCGATGGTCACGTGGACGATGTTGGTGAGCACCGAACCGAGCGTGCGGGTGCGCTGTACGAGGCGGACGGCGGCGAGCGGCGAATTGACCAGCGCCTGCGTGTCGCTGACGTTCTGCCCCTTCTTCACGCCGGAGACGATCCGACCGACCACCTTGCGGATGACGACCCGCAGGATCCACGCGAGCAGGAACGCCCCGCCGATGATGCAGGCAGCGGTGACGATCTTCCACCCGGCGTCTGCCGCCCACGAGCCGAGCTGTTCCCAGAAGGTTGCTTTGAGGATTCCCATACCCGTTCGAGCCTACCGAGCGCGGCCTTGGCGCTCGCTGGACCCGCCGGTCCTCACCGCTCCACCAGCCCGTTCTCGTACGCGAAGATCACGGCATGCACGCGGTCGCGCAGCTGCAGCTTCGACAGCACCCGGCCGACGTGGGTCTTCACCGTCGACTCGGTGAGGTAGAACTTCGAGCCGATCTCGCCGTTGCTGAGGCCCTCGCCCATGGCGACGAGGATCTCGCGCTCGCGTGGCGTGAGGGCGGCGGCGGGATCGCTCCCCGCGTGGATCGCGGTGGCTCCCGTCGGCAGCCGGTCGGCGAACAGCTCCAGCATCGCGCGGGTCACCCGGCCAGAGACGGCGGCGTCGCCGGCGGCCACCGCGCGGACGGCGGCGGACAGCTCCTCCGGGCGCGCGTCCTTGAGGAGGAACCCGCTCGCGCCGGCGCGCAGGCCGCCGAACGCGTACTCGTCGAGGTCGAACGTGGTCAGCACGATGACGCGGGCGTTCGCGTCCGCCTCGACGATCCGCCGGGTCGCCTCGATGCCGTCGAGGACGGGCATCCGCACATCCATCAGCACGACATCCGGCCGCAGCTCGGCGGCCAACCGGACCCCCTCGGCGCCGGCGGCCGCCGCTCCGACGATGGCCAGGCCCGGCTCGGCCTCCAGCACCATCCGGAAGCCGAGCCGGACCAGCTGCTGATCGTCGACGAGCAGGATGCGGATGGGTGAGTCGGTCACGGGGTCTCCTGTGCGGTGCTGGTCGGTGCGGTGCTGGACGGTGCGGTCGGGATGGATGCGGCCCCCGCCGCCGCGCGGACCGCGTCGAACACCGCGCGTACGCGC
>JAEWJG010000355.1 GCA_023386675.1 Actinomycetes bacterium | reverse complement strand
CCGAGGCCGTGTTCGCCCGCGCCGTGTCGTCGAAGCCGAACCAGCGCGCCGCGGTGCAGGCCACCGTCCAGTCCCGCCCGGAGGTGCAGACGGCGTCCGACGTGCAGGCCTTCGCCGACGACGTGTCCAAGGCGCTGTACGCCTCGAAGGTCGTCGCGTACGCCCAGGGCTTCGACGCGATCATCGCGGGCGCCGAGAAGTACGGCTGGGACATCCACAAGGACCGCATCGCGAAGATCTGGCGCGGCGGGTGCATCATCCGCGCCCAGTTCCTCAACCGCATCGCGGACGCGTACGACGAGAACCCGGACATCGCCACGCTGCTCGAGGCGCCGTACTTCGCCGACGCCGTCCGCGAGGGCGAGGACGCCTGGCGCCGCATCGTCTCGACCGCCGCGCTGTCGGGCGTCCCGGTCCCGGGCTTCGGATCGGCCCTGTCGTACTACGACTCGCTCGCCTCGAAGCGTCTCCCCGCCGCGCTCGTCCAGGGGCAGCGCGACTTCTTCGGCGCTCACACCTACAAGCGCGTCGACAAGGACGGCGTCTTCCACACCCTCTGGTCGGGCGACCGCACCGAGATCGAGACCGAGGGCTCCTCGCACTGACGCCCATCCACTCCACGAAGAGTGCACGCCGATTCCCGGATCGGCGTGCACTTTTTGTGTACTCGACGGCGGGTGCGAGAGAGGATGGGGTCGTGACGTACGACGACCACCCCGAGCTCGCGGAGTACGAGCCGCTCGGCGAGCGGCCCCTGCGCGGCCGCGGGATGACCGTGGCCAGCCGGGTCTTCGTCGTGGTCGCGCTCGGCGCCCTACTGCTCCCGGGCATCCTGCTGACGATCAGCATCCAGACGCAGACCGCCGACTACACCTGCGCTGTGTACGCCCAGCAGTACCAGCCGGAGTCGGTCGGTGCGTCGGCGCGCTTCGAGCTGATGGGGCCCCTTGGTCCCGGGTGGCAGTGCTACGCGCTGAACACGGAGGGCGACGCGACGTGGGTCGCACCGCTGGGTCTCATCCCGTCCGCGCCGCACCAGCTGCCGTGAGCCGCCGCCGTCACGGTGTCTAGCCGCGCGGAGCGGCGCCCGGCTAGCGTCCGGCCACGACGTCACACCGTGGAGGGACACCGATGAACGACTTCCTGAGCGACACCCGTGCTCTCGCCGCCGAGGCGTACCTGTACCTGTACGCGCTCGTGACCATGGAGGTGACGCGACAGCATCTCACGCTCAGCGGGGAATCGGGCCCCGGCCAGGGACCGGCGAACCGGTTCGCGCACCTGAGACGCTTCCCCGCCGCATCGTTCCGTGCGGTGGTGCGGCCCAACTTCGACACCCTCTACTCGAGCGCCTGGGTAGATCTGCGCCACGGCCCCGTGCTGATCGACCTGCCCGACACGGACGGCCGCTACTACATGCTGCCGATGCTCGACATGTGGACGGACGTCTTCGCCAATCCCGGCGCCCGGACCACGGGCACCGGCCCTCAGCGGTACCTGCTCACCGCGGACGACGACACGCCCGGCCAGGAGGGTGCGGTGACTCTGCACGCGCCGACACCGCTGGTCTGGATCATCGGACGGATCGAGGCGGGACCGGACGACGAGGCGACGGTCAACGCGATCCAGGACGGACTGTCCATCACCCCGGTCGGCGGCGCCCTCCCGGCGGAATCCCCGACCGTCGATGTGGAGACGGAGCCGCTCCGCTACGTCGACGGCCTGGATGCGGTGGCATTCTTCCGCCTCGCCGCGGAGGTCCTCGCGACGAACCGGCCGCATCCCACCGACTTCAACGTCCTGGCGCGGATCCGGCATATCGGCCTCGTACCCGGGAACGCCTTCGACGAGACGGCCGCCGATGCCGCCTCCCTCCAGCAGGGCGTCGAGGATGCCCGGGCGCGTCTCGCCGCCGCCCCCGGCCGGCTGACCCGGCGGGCGAACGGCTGGGGCCTGGTCCTCTCCGACATCGGCGTGTACGGCAACGCATACCTGTCGCGCGCGATGGTGACGCAGGTCGGCCTGGGCGCGAACCCGGTCGAGGACGCCATCTATCCGCTGCTGCTCGCCGACGCGGACGGGCATCCGCTCGACGGCGGCTCGGCGTACCGGCTCCACTTCGACGCGGACGCGCTGCCGCCGGTCGACGGCTTCTGGTCGGTGACCATGTACGACCAGGAGGGGTTCCAGATCCCGAACGAACTGAACCGCTTCGCGCTCGGCGACCGCGACCCGCTTGCCTACAACCCGGACGGGTCGCTCGACCTGTACCTGCAGCGCGAGCGCCCCGACGACGCCCGGGTGCCGAACTGGCTGCCGACCGCCGAGGGCCCGCTCGGTGTGACGCTGCGGCTGTACGCCCCGCGGCCGGAGGCGCTCGACGGCAGGTGGGTGCCGCCTGCGGTCATCCGGCTGCCGTGATCGGGGTGCGGCGGCCGGAACGGAGGAGTCGCATCCCGACTCGCCGCAGAGATGCGCGAAAGGGAGGACATTCTCGCCGCTGCGGGCGGGATGTCCTCCCTTTCGGACGCGAGACGGCTTACGCGGCCCCGTCGAACATCGAGGTGACCGAGCCGTCGGTGAAGACCTCGCGGATCGCGTTCGCGAGCAGCGGCGCGATCGGCAGCACGGTGAGGTTGTCCCAGCGCTTGTGCTCCGGCAGCGGCAGGGTGTCTGTGACGACGACCGAGTCGATCGCGTCGCTCTGCAGCAGCTCCACGGCCGGGTCGCTGAACACGGCGTGGGTCGCGGCGACGACGACGCCGGTCGCCCCCGCGGCCTTGAGCGCCTCGGCGGCCTTGACGATCGTTCGGCCGGTGTCGATCAGGTCGTCCACCAGCAGGCAGACGCGGCCGCTCACGTCGCCGACGATCTCGTGCACCGAGACCTGGTTCGGGACGAGCGGGTCACGGCGCTTGTGGATGATCGCGAGCGGCGCACCCAGCTTGTCGCTCCAGATGTCGGCGACGCGGACGCGGCCCATGTCCGGCGAGACGACCGTCAGGGTCGACGGGTCGAGCTCGCGGCGCATGTGGTCGAGCAGGACCGGCATCGCGAACAGGTGGTCGACCGGGCCGTCGAAGAAGCCCTGGATCTGCGCGGCGTGCAGGTCGACCGACATGATGCGGTCGGCGCCCGCGGCCTTGAATAGGTCGGCGACGAGGCGGGCCGAGATCGGCTCGCGGCCGCGGCCCTTCTTGTCCTGGCGGGCATAGGGGTAGAAGGGGGCGACGACCGTGATGCGCTTCGCGGAGGCGCGCTTCAGCGCATCCACCATGATGAGCTGCTCCATGAGCCACTCGTTGATCGGCGACGTGTGCGACTGGATGACGAACGCGTCCGAGCCGCGCACGCTCTCGTCGAAGCGGGCGTAGATCTCACCGTTGGCGAAGGTCCGCGCGTCGGTGGGGACGAGCTCGCTCCCGAGGCACTCCGCGATCTCCTGCGCGAGCTGGGGATGCGCGCGACCGGAGATGAGGACGAGACGCTTCTGGCCGGTCGCGGTGATCCCTGACACTTATGCTCCGCTCTCTGCCGCGCCGCTCTCACGTGCGGCCTTGTCGGCGTCAGTGCCCGGCCGCTTCTCCGCGACCCAGCCTTCGATATTGCGCTGCGGGGCGACGGTGATGGCGAGGGCTCCCGCCGGGACGTCCTTGCGGACGACCGTTCCTGCTCCCGTGTACGCTCCGTCACCCATCCTAACGGGAGCGACGAGGACCGTGTTCGTGCTGATCCGGACGTGGGAGCCGATGACCGTGCGGTGCTTGTTCACGCCGTCGTAGTTCGCCGTGATGACGCCGGCGCCGAGGTTGCCCTTCTCTCCCACCTCGGCATCGCCGACGTAGTTGAAGTGCGCGAGCTTCGTGCCGTCGCCGATGACCGCGTTCTTGGTCTCGACGAAGGTGCCGATCTTGCCGTCCGCGCCGAGCACCGTGCCCGGGCGGAGGTAGGCGAACGGCCCGACCGTCGCGCCCGCGCCGATGACGGACAGCGTGGCGTCCGTCCGCTTGACCGTCGCGCCCGCGCCCACCTCGGTGTCGAGGAGGGTGGTGTCCGGACCGATCGTCGCGCCGGTCTCGACCAGCGTCGCGCCGCGCAGCTGCGTGCCAGGGAGGAGGGTGACGTCGGGCTCGAGCTTCGCCTTGACGTCGATCCACGTCGTCGCCGGGTCCTGGATGGTGACCCCGGCCAGCTGCCAGGTGCGGACGATGAGCGCGTTGAGCTTCGCCGCCGCGTCGCTCAGCTGCGCGCGGTCGTTGATGCCCTCGACCAGCCACGACTCGGAGACGGGGAGAGCATCCACGTCGAAGCCCGCCTCACGGAGCAGGCCGATCACGTCGGTGAGGTACTTCTCGCCCTGCGCGTTCTCGGTCGAGACCAGCGCCAGCTTGTCGCGCAGCGCGGCCAGGCCGAAGAGGTAGATGCCCGCGTTGATCTCGCCGATCCCGCGCTCGGCCTCTGTGGCGTCCTTGTGCTCCACGATCCGGTCGAGGTGGCCCCCCGGGGTGCGGACGATCCGGCCGTAGCCTGTCGCGTCGGCCGGGAAGGACGACAGGATCGTCGCAGCGGCCTCGCCCGCGCGGTGCTTGCCGATGAGCTCGCGCAGCGTCCCGGCGTCGAGCAGTGGCACGTCGCCGTTGACCACGAGCACGTCGCCGGAGAAGTCGTCCGGCAGCGCCGCGATGGCCTGCTCCACCGCGCGTCCGGTCCCCGGGACCTCGTCCTGGTCGACGATCACGGCCTCCGGCATGTCCGCCTGGATGACCTCCGCCAGCCGGTCCCGCTCGTGCCGGACGACGGCGATCACGTGGGCCGCCTCCAGCTCGTGGGCCGTGGCGAGCACGTGCGACACGATCGGGATGCCGCCCAGCGGGTGCAGCAGCTTGGGGGTCGCGGACTTCATCCGCGTTCCCTGCCCCGCCGCGAGGACGACGATGGCGAGGTTCTGGTCGGTCATGTCTCTCCAGGGTTCGCTTGGTTGCGCTCCGCCTCCAGGACTCGAACCTGGACCTCACAGCTCCAAAGGCTGTCGTGCTGCCATTACACCAAGGCGGAACACGCGTTTCGCGCAGGTGACAGTCTGCCAGACGCGCCGCGACCCCGACCGGCACGCGGCTGTGCGCGGTCCTCAATAACATGGGGGGATGGCCGACGCACGAGACGAGGTGGACCGCATCGTCGACGCCTGGCTGCGCGAGCGCCCGGACCTCGACTTCGCGCCGCTGCAGGTGCTCTCCCGCGTCGACCGCCTCTCCCGCCACCTGGACCGCGCCCGCCGCGCCGCGTTCGAGCGCTCGGACCTCGACTCGTGGGAGTTCGACGTGCTGGCGGCCCTGCGCCGCGCGGGAGCGCCGTACCAGCTGAGCCCGAAGTCGCTGCTGCAGCAGACGCTGGTCTCGTCCGGGACGATGACCAACCGGATCGACCGCCTGGTCGCCCGCGGGCTCGTCGAGCGCCGCACCGACCCGAACGACGGCCGCGGCATCCTGGTGCAGATGACGGCGGCCGGGCTGACCCGGGTGGATGCGGCGATCACACGCCTGGTGGACGCCGAGGCCGAGCTGCTCGACGGGCTGTCGGCGGCGGATGCGGAGCGGCTGGCCGTGCTGCTGCGGAAGCTGAGCCTGGGGTTCGACGCGGAGGCTTAGGCCCGCGCACACGCCTCCCGCGCATTCGTACAGCGCATACCCCGCTCCCAGGTGGCCGTTATGCCGCTCTCATAAACTCGGGGACGATGAGACTCTCCCGACTGAAGCGACTGCCCTCCCGGGTGAAGCGTGCCGCGCGCTACGAGATCCACGCGCACTGGCGCCGCCAGCCCATCGTGCAGGGGTCGGTGCTCTACGAGTCGTTCTCGGGCAACGGGATGCTCGACAACCCGGAGGCCGTCTTCCGCGAGCTGTTGAAGGCGCCCGACCTGCAGCACCTGACGCACATCTGGGCGCTGTCCGACCTGTCGCTCTACCGCGCAGCCGTGCGGGAGTTCGCCGGGAACGACCGGGTGACCTTCGTCCGGTACGGGTCGGCCGCTTACTACCGGGCTCTCGCGACCAGCCAGTACCTCGTCAACAACGCCACCTTCCCTCCGGACTTCTCGAAGCGCCCGGGACAGGTGTACCTCAACACCTGGCACGGCACCCCGCTCAAGCGGATGGGCTACGACATCGAGGGCGGCGCGCTCGGCACGGCCAACATCATCCGCAACTTCGTGCAGGCCGACTACCTGCTGTCGGCGAACCCGTTCATGTCGGAGCAGATGTACCGGACCGGGTACAAGCTCACCGGCGTCTACCGCGGCACCCTCGTGGAGGAGGGCTACCCGCGCATCGACCGCCAGTTCCTCGACGAACGGGAGCGCGAGATCGTGCGGCAGCGGCTGGTCGGGGCCGGCATCCCGCTCGGCGACCGCAAGGTCATCCTGTACGCGCCGACCTGGAAGGGCGAGACGTTCGGCCGGCCGGAGGACGACCTGGATGCGCTGCTCGCCCACATCGCGCAGATCGAGGAGCGCATCGACACCAGCCGCTACGCCGTGCTGCTGAAGACGCACCAGACCGTCCACGCGATGGCCGCCCACCATCCGGAGCTCAAGCGGATGCTCGTCCCGAACGAGATCCCGACCAACCTGGTGCTCGGCGCGTCGGACATGCTCATCTCGGACTACTCGAGCATCTTCTTCGACTTCCTGCAGACCGGGCGGCCGATCGTGTTCTTCACGCCGGACCTCGCCGACTACGCGGGCACCCGCGGGTTGTACTTCGAGCCGGAGGAGTGGCCGGGTCCGGTCCTGATGTCGGCCCGTGAGGTCGGCGACGAGCTGCACGAGATCGCCGGGAACGGGGACGCCGTACCCGAGGCGTCGCGCGAGAAGTACCTCGACATGCAGCGCCGGTTCACCCCCTACGAGGACGGGGAGGCGTCGAAGCGCGTCGTCGACATCGTGTTCCGCGGCGTCCGCGACGGCTACCGCCTGCGCACCGACCTCGCCGATGACGGGCGGCAGAAGATCCTGCTGTACCTCGGCGGGATGCGACCGAACGGCATCACCACGTCCGCTCTCAACCTGCTCAACAACATCGACCACGAACGCTACGACGTGTCGGCCTTCTTCGCGCAGAGCGGGTCGCGCGTCATCCAGGGCAAGCAGGCGCAGATCCACCCGGACGTCCGCCAGTTCCCGCGCATCGGCGGCATGAACGGCGCCAAGCTGCTGCACCTGGCCCGACACCTCGACTTCCGCCGCGGGCGCATCGCGCAGCACGCCGACATCCCGGCGCAGCACCGGCTGTGGGAGGACGAGTGGTACCGCTGCTTCGGTGACAGCCGCTTCGACTACGTGGTCGACTTCTCCGGGTACGGGCCGTTCTGGGCGGCGCTGCTGCTGCACTCCCCCGACGCGCAGCGGGCGATCTGGCTCCACAACGACCTCGCCTCCGACGCGCACCGCGAGGTGAACGGCCAGAAGCGGATGCTGCACAGCCTGACGCAGATCTTCACCCTCTACGGGCAGTACGACCACCTCGTGTCCGTCTCGCCGACGCTGTCGGAGATCAACCGGGAGTCGCTCGAGGAGTTCGCGGCGCCGGAGAAGTTCGTGTCGGCGCTGAACACGGTGGATGCGGAGCACATCCTCGAGAACGCGGTCGCCGACCTGCACGAGCTGACGTTCGACGAGGAGACGGGCAGTATCCCGGACTGGGCCGAGCTCCTGCTCGCCGACGCCGACGACGACGTGACCACCTTCGTCAACGTCGGCCGTCTGTCACCGGAGAAGAACCAGACGCGCCTCATCCGGGCGTTCGCCGCCGTGCACGCCGAGAACCCGCGCACCAGGCTCGTCGTGGTCGGGTCCGGTCCGCTCGCCGGCGACCTGGAGGCTCTGGTCGCCGAACTCGGACTGCAGGGGTCGGTGTTCCTGACCGGGATGCAGCGCAACCCGCACGCGATCATGGCGAAGGCGGACTGCTTCGTGCTGTCCAGCGACTACGAGGGCCAGCCGATGGTGCTGCTGGAGGCGCTGGTGCTGCAGCTCCCGATCGTCACCGTCGAGTTCGCCTCTGCGAAGAACGCGCTTCCCGCGGGCAGCGGCATGGTCGTGCCGCAGACGGTGGAGGGCGTCGCCGACGGAATGCGTGCGTTCCTCCGCGGCGACGTGCCCGACAGCCACTTCGATTACGTCGCCTACAACCGCAAGGCCGTCGCCGAGTTCTACGCCGCCATCGGCGCCGTCCCCGCCCCCGCCCCTACCCCCACTCCCACCACCCCCTGACCCCATCCATCGCTTCCTCGAAAATGCCGCCGGTGAGTGGCGTGTCGCCGGAAAAACCGAGGAAGCGATGGATGGGAGGGGTCAGGCGCGGGCGGTGAGGGCGGCGAGGTCGAGGCCGGAGGGGAGCTCGCCGTAGAGCGCGCCGCGCTCGGGGCCGAGGCGTGCGGCGACGAACGCGTCCGCGACCGGGGCCGGGGCGTCGCGGACGAGCAACGACGCCTGCAGCCCCAGCGCGAGGGATGCGACGAGCGGACGCACCGACGCCTCGACGACCGCGGGGTCGGCATCCGCCGACGCGACGCACGACGCGATGCGCGCCCGCAGCCGGTCGTGATGCGCGTCGAACGTGCGGTAGACCCTGCGAGCGGACGCCAGCTCGGCGTCGAACGCCTCCCACGCCGCCGGCTCCCGCCGGAGCGCGCGGAGCACATCCAGCGCGATCACGTTGCCCGACCCCTCCCAGATCGCCATCACCGGCTGCTCCCGGTACCGCCGGGCCAGCGGGAACGCCTCCGTGTAGCCGTTGCCGCCGAGGCACTCCAGCGCCTCGTAGGCGTGTCCCGGCCCGCGCTTGCAGACCCAGTACTTCGTCACCGCGGTCGCCAGCCTCCGGAAGGCCGCATCCGCCTCTGGCGCGTCCGCGTCGTGCGCCCGCGCCAGCCGCAGCGCGACCGTGGTCGCCGCCTCCGACTCCAGCGCCAGGTCGGCCAGCACCGCGGTCATGGCCGGCTGGTCGACCAGTCGCGCGCCGAACGCCTTGCGGTGCCGCACGTGCCATGCGGCCTCCGCGACCGCCTGCCGCATCCCGGCGGCGCTGCCGAAGACGCAGTCGAGCCGGGTGCGGTTGACCATCTCGAGGATGGTGCGCACGCCGCGCCCCTCCTCCCCCAGCAGGTAGCCGACCGTTCCGTTGAACTCGACCTCGCTGGAGGCGTTGGACCGGTTGCCGAGCTTGTCC